>SCPY01000165.1 GCA_004299495.1 bacterium
GATTTGGCCTTTTCTATAACCGCTGTGTAATCATAGCCGTTTATATGCTTAATCCCGGGCAGTCTTACCGGTCCGGTGGTAAACAATCTGTCTTTGTATTCCTCTTTTGGCAGAAGCACGCAATTTGATGTGCCCAGGATGGCCATTGCGTATTGGCTGAATAACTTTTTCTGGTCGTGCCAGGCCTTGCCAAGGTTGCCCGCAAGATGCTTATATTTTTTAAACTCCGGGTAGGCATGGGCAGGAAGCATCTCCGAATGGGTATAAACATTTATCCCGGTTCCGGCTGTCTGTCTGAGTAATTCCTCCAATACCTTTAAGCCGTGCCCGGTGATGATAATACCTCTGCCTTTTTTTATGCCGGTCTCTACCTGCGTAGGCTGGGGCTCTCCGTACCTTTCATTGTAGGCCACCTTTAGAAGCTTCATCCCTTTAAGGTTCATCCTGCCGGATTCAATAGCTAAATCAAGGTAGCTTTCCGGGTCAAAGTTTACATTGGTAAACATAGTATAAAAGGCGCGGCTCACAAAGTCGTCTATCTCAGGAAGGGGAGGGGCAAACCCCACCCTTCTTGCCCGGTAGAGGTATCCGGACATACCCTGTATTGAATAGATGAGGTTGTCCTGCAGGCGGGCAAGCGTAGGGTTTTTGCCGCATATCCCCATAACCTCGCAAGCCTCGCCCCGGGCTGCCTGCGAACATTGATAACAGAACATCTTGTCTTCTTTTTCCATTTTAAGCACCCGCCTTTCATTATATATCAAACAAAAAAGGCGTTCATTTTTAGAACGCCACTGTTTTATGATACCTCTATGTATCCTACACTAATATAAGTAAAAAATTACCTATTTTGGTAATCCCTTTAATTTTAGGCCACAGGCGGCAGGCGGATTAATCAATATAATAATTAGCAAGCGAAAAAAAGATGATGTAATCGAAATTCCAAATAAAATTGCTTGTTTCTGCATAGCAAACGGATATAATAATAAGTGGGTCTAGAGATACGCGAGAAATATATTTCTAGAGGAGCTTTGCGATGGTCGGGCCGCCATCTGATTTAATATCAGGTGGCGGCTTTTAAATTTTAAAGGGAGCACGTTTTAAATGAAAAGAATCCTTTTGTTTATTCTTCCGATTTTGATTATTGTTTCTCTGGGGTTTACCGTATTCGGGATATTCCAGGTGCGCTATGAAGAGGAAAAGCTCCTTGATGACTTGAAGCGAAAAGCCAGGGCGGTTGCCGAGAGCATGGAGTTGTCGGTAAGGTATTCTTTGATAAGCGCCGACCTAAGAAATGCTAAAGCTTTAGCGGAACGCTTTCAATTAAGGGAGCGCCTGCAGGGATGCGCCATTTACGGCAAAGAAGGAGAAATTATAGCCATTACGCAGCGATTTGAGGACTGGAAGGAAAAAGACAAACCATACATTCAGGAGATATTGGAGAATAAAACGCCCCGCGGAGAACTTGAGAAATTTAAGCACTACTCGGTCTACAGCTATATTTTGCCTGTTTTGGATGATGAGTTTAACACTCTGGGATTGATAGAAGTAATTTATGATACTTCGTATGTTTTTACCATCCTGGCAGAGCTATGGAGGCGCATAAGCATCACCCTGATAATTATAGTAGTGTCCATTGCCCTCATTGCCCTGCTTATCCAGCGCCAGATCTTTATTCTTCCCGTAAAGCGGCTTACCGAATGGTTTCATCATTTTCAAAAAGGAGAAATTGACACCAAGCATCCCATTAAAGAAAAAGGAGAACTGGGGAAATTAGCCAGCGAGGTAGAGCAGGTTGCCTTAAGCTTGAGGGTGGCGCGCAGGACGCTTTCTGAGGAGGCGCACGCGCGCCTTCAAAAGGAAGAGCTCTGGACAGAAGCCAAGCTCAGGGACCTTATCCGGGCAAAATTAGGTGAAAACGCCCTCTATGTGGTTTCTAACCGCGAGCCGTATATGCACGTGGCTGACGAGCCCTCTGCCCTGCCAAAGTGCATCAGGCCGGCAAGCGGGGTGGTTACGGCCATAGACCCGATATTGCGCGCCTGCGGCGGAACCTGGATTGCCCACGGTTCCGGAAACGCGGACAAAAAATTTGTGAACTCTAAGAATAAGCTGGGGGTGCCTCCTGATGATAACCGCTATATCTTAAAAAGGGTCTGGCTTTCTAAGGAGGAAGAGGACGGATACTATTATGGGTTTGCTAACGAAGGCCTGTGGCCGCTGTGCCATAACACCCATACCCGGCCTATTTTCAGGGAAAATGACTGGCAGGACTATAAAAAAGTGAATCAGAAATTCGCCGACAGCGTCTTAGAAGAATTGCCGGTAAAGAGCCCTTTTGTGTTTATCCAGGATTACCACTTTACGCTTTTACCAAAGATGATCAAAGAAAAAAGGCCGGATGCCACCGTTGCCCTGTTCTGGCATATTCCCTGGCCTACGGCTGAGAGTTTTTCCATCTGCCCTTATCAGGAAGAGATTTTGGACGGGATGCTTGGCTGCGACCTGATCGGTTTTCATGTGCAGAATCACTGCAATAATTTCCTGGATACCGCAAACCGGCTCCTGGAATCGCGCGTTGATACGGAGAAATTCAGCGTGGTGCGTTTCGGAAAAGAGACCTTTGTGAGGAGTTTTCCCATAAGCGTAGACAGCAATTTGGACAGGGCGCCTGGCGAGTTAGACAGGCAGATAGAACAGCTGAAAAAAGAATTTGAACTGGAAGATAAAATTGTCGGGGTGGGGGTTGAGAGGATTGATTATACCAAAGGGATAGTTGAAAGGGTGCTTGCCATTGACCGTTTTTTGGAGAAATACCCCCAATACAAGAAAAAATTTGTTTTCATTCAGCTTGCCGCGCCAAGCCGCACCCACATCAAGCGTTATCATGACCTTATCGCGGAAATTGATGAGCTGGTGGAGCAAAAGAACTGGAAGTATCGCGAAGACAGCTGGAAGCCTATAATATATCTCAGGAAACATTTTTCCGCCGACGAGATAGCCCCGTTTTACCGGCTGGGAGATTTTTGCATCGTTTCCTCCTTGCACGACGGAATGAACCTGGTGGCCAAGGAATATGTTGCCGCGAAGGCGGATTCCAGCGGCGCGCTTATTTTAAGCCAGTTTACCGGGGCAAGCCGCGAGCTGACTGACGCCATTTTGATTAATCCTTATTCAATAGAGGAATTTTCCGACAGCATAAAACAGGCGATTGAGATGCCGCAGGAAGAAAAGAAAAGGCGTATGGAAAATATGCGCAAAGTGGTAAGCGAAAACAATGTTTACCGCTGGGCGGCAAATATTATTACGGAATTAACCGCCTTAAAGAAAACATAGCAAAGGAAGAGATTTTTAGTGAAATACTTTTTTGAGGAATGGGAAAAGTTAAGGGAAGCTCTTTCGGATAAATTTATTTTTTTATTCCTTGATTACGACGGCACGCTTACTCCGCTTGTGGATAATCCCCAGGATGCTGATTTATCTTTAGAAAGCAGGGAATTGCTTCGCAGATTAAAAGATAACAGTCGCTGTAAAATAGCAATTACCAGCGGCAGGAAATTGGAGGATTTAAAGAAACGGGTCGGGCTTGAGGGGGTTCTGTATGTAGGCAATCACGGCCTGGAAATAGAGGGAACCAAGATAAATTTTAAGAGCCCGCTTTCCTTGCATTATCTTAAAACCCTCCAGGAAATAAAGAAGGATTTAGGAACTAATATTATCTCAGCTGTCAGGGGAGCGTTTATAGAAGACAAGGGTTTGGCGCTTACCCTGCATTACCGGTTGGTTGACAAGAAAGATATTCCCCGCCTTAAAGATTTATTTCGCCAGGCGATGATTGCCTATATGGCAAAAGATAAAATATGCCTTAAGGACGCAAAGATGGCCTTTGAAATCAGGCCTCCGGTGCGCTGGGACAAGGGAAAGGTGGCGATTTGGCTTCTTGCCAGGCAGCATTTTATGCTTCAAGAGAAAATCAACATCATTCCTTTATATATCGGAGACGATGTGACTGATGAAGATGCCTTTAAGGCGCTGAAAAATAAGGGGATAACAGTGCGGGTGGATGGAGGCGCGGGCTCAAGCGCGAAATATTTCGTAAAAGATACCTCTGAGGTTTTTCGGCTCTTAGAAGAGATAGGGAAGGTATTGGCTTGATATGGATGATAAGTATAAAGCAAATGAGCCGTTTAGGTTTTTTACCCGGATGCATCTTTCTGAGCTTACCGGATTGAGGGCCTCTACTTTAAGCCAGCTATTGGCCCTGATTAAAGAAATCCCCGGATCATCCATTTACCACCATACCCACAGATTTCTGCTGCAGTATCAATACCTTTCCCCTGAGCCGCCCAATGATTTTGCCTATTGGGTAAGCGAGGCCTTAGGAGAGGATGAATTGGGCGAGAAATTATCCAGCATTGACACTATCCAATATTCTACTATCCGCAGCCTAAGGGAAAAAATAATCCAGGTCATTGAGTTATATCTAAAAGACGATCCCCTGGCAAAGCTGAAATTCTCAAGGCCGGGAGAGGAATTTCATTTCATTAAATCAATAAGTTTTGTCCTTGCCGCAAATTATACAGCGGGCGATTTAAAAGAGTTCGCGCAAGTTTTGGATAAAATAACCCTTGATTCCATATATTACCATATTTTTGAGGCGCGCCTGAGGCTTGAGCGTTCAAGCAATGATTTTTCCAACTGGATTGAACATTCTCTCGGGGATAAGGAATTGGCGCAGAAGATCTCAAGGCTTGACCCTTACTCTTATACCCTGGAGGAGTTAAGAAGAAATATAATCGCTCTTATTGAAAAACAGGCGATAATTTAAGATGGCAAAAATAGACGAGTATATCCCCATTGTCGGCAAGCCGGTAATTGATGACCTAAGGCTGCTTGCCGATAAGCTTAAGGGAAGGGTTATCCAGCACATTAACTCAACGCGCCTCGGAGGAGGGGTGGCCGAGATATTAAGCCGGATGGTCCCTTTTTTAAAAGAGCTGGGGGTGGATGCAAGATGGGATGTGATAAAAGGCGGCAATGATTTTTTTGAGGTTACCAAGAAATTCCACAATGCCCTTCACGGCAGTCCGCAGGATATATCCGGAGGCGATTTTGACATATTTATGCAGGCAAGCCGCGCTAATATTAACGAGGTAGATACATACGGCGATATTGTTTTTGTGCACGACCCCCAGCCGGTAGCCTTGATAGAAAAGAAGGCCGGAAATAAATGGATCTGGCGCTGCCATATTGATATTTCTAACCCCCATCTAAAGGTTTGGCATTTTCTGAAGGATTTCGTGGCCAGCTATGACGCGGCAGTATTTTCCGCCCCCGGATTTTCGCAGAGGTTGCCTGTAAGGCAATTCCTGATTTCTCCCTCCATTGACCCTTTAAGCGATAAAAACAGGGAGCTTTCTCGGGAAATTATAGACGCGGTTTTAAGAAAATACAATATCCCGGCTGAAAAGCCCATCATTACCCAGATTTCCCGTTTTGACCGCTTAAAGGACCCCGCGGGAGTCATTGATGCCTACAGGCTGGTGAAGAAATATATTGATTGCCAGCTGATTCTGGCAGGAGGCGCCGCCGTTGACGACCCCGAGGGGCAAAAGGTGCTTGAGGAGGTAAGGGAAAAGGCGCAAAACGATGAAGACATACATATCTTGTTATTACCCCAGAGCGATATAGAGGTCAACGCCCTTCAGCGGGCATCCGCAGTCATCCTGCAGAAATCCTTAAGGGAGGGCTTTGGCCTTACCGTTTCCGAGGCGCTTTGGAAGGCAAAGCCGGTAGTGGCTTCCAATGTAGGGGGGATTCCTCTGCAGATAAAACATAAAAATTCGGGCCTGCTTTGCCATTCTGTAGAAGGAGCTGCTTTTGCCGTAAAGCAGCTTTTAAACAACCCCCGGTTCGCCTTGAAATTGGGAGAAAACGGCCGCGAGCATGTCAAAAATAACTTTCTGATTACCCGCCACCTGAAAGATTACATCCTGCTTTTCCTTTCGCTGTATCATCCCGAAGACATAGTTTATTTGTAACGCCCCCCAATTTTAGAATTTTTTAAAAGATGATTGACAAAAAGAGGGTAAATGGTATAATTAAAACTCTTTAAGCAAGACGCAATGTGCTTGAAGGGTAAAGAGATAGGCAGAGAGCTAAAATAAACTGCCTAATTTTATTCGCGTAGTAAGTGAAAAATTTCACGATAAGGGTTTTTCTTTAAGGGTGAATTCCTCTCATAGCGAAGGCAAGGACGAAAATTTCAAATATCTGAAGGTTGTCCTTGAGGCTACAAGCATCCCTTTTGTGCTGCTGGGAGGGCCGATGGTGGGTTTTTTTATCGGTTCATTCCTGGACCAGAAGTTTGGCTCGGGCAAGGTGTTTCTTTTATTGTTTGTAGTGCTGGGCTTTGTCGCGGCAGTCAAGGAAACCATTTTCATTATAAAGCGGGTGCAGAAAGGCGCGTAGAAGGGGTTTATTGTGTCGGGCTCTGAAAGCTCATCGCAGGAATTAGCGAATTTTATCGGTGTCGCGGTAAAAGGCCTGGGAGATTCAACCCTTGGCGGGTTTCTCCATCGCTGGGAAAACACGGCTTTTTCTTTGATAGCCATATCGCTTCTTTCGGCGGCGGCATATTTTTCCCTGCGCGGCCGCGCGCTTATCCCAAAAACAAGGCTCCAGAATACGGCCGAGCTTTTGGCTGAGAGTTTAAGCGATTTTGTCTGCGGGGTATTGGGCCAAAAAGAGGGCAGGCATTATCTTCCTTATATAGGCACGCTGTTCCTTTATATCCTAACTATGAATTTTATGGGAATGGTCCCGGGAATGAAATCCCCCACTTCAAGCCTGAATACCACCATAGCCCTGGCGCTATGCACTTTTGTTTATGTGCAATATACGGGGATGAGGCGTTTGGGCATAGCCGGATATTTTGACCATATGGCAGGCAGCCCGCGGATGCCGGAGGAAAAAGGTGTTTTTAAGGTATTTTTAATCCTGCTTTTTATCCCTATTCATATCCTTTTGTTTATTATCCATATCATCGGAGAGTTTGTAAAACCGGTAAGTTTGTCTCTTCGTCTTTTCGGGAATATCACCGGCGAAGACGCGCTTCTGTACGTGTTTGTTATGTTGGGGCTTTCAATGCTTTCGGTGTTGAAATCCCCCGTGGGGTTTCCTTTACAGATACCCATAATGTTTTTATCGTTAATCGGAGGGGCCGTACAGGCAATGGTTTTTAGCCTGCTTTCGGCGGTGTATATCTCAATGATGCTTCCGCATGAGAGCGCCGGGCATCATCATTAAAACTTAAGAAAAATAAAAGAAAAACACG
>SCPY01000166.1 GCA_004299495.1 bacterium
CAAGGCGAGGGTTCGGCCCGGGAAATCGCCGGCGCCATCTCGGAATTTAATCAATATAATGAAGTGGACGTCTTGATTGTGGGTAGGGGCGGAGGAAGCCTGGAAGACCTCTGGGCATTTAATGAAGAGGTGGTAGCCCGCGCCATCTATAATTCGCGTATTCCGGTGATCAGCGCGGTCGGCCATGAGGTTGACTGGACTATCGCGGATTTTACCGCTGACCTGCGCGCCCCCACTCCTTCGGCGGCGGCAGAGCTGGTGGTGCGGCAAAAGGACGAGCTACTCTCTGAGCTTGAGCATTTACGCCTTAGGGCGCGTTCGGAGCTTAATAACAAAATAAAAAGCCTGAATAATAAACTCTCCGCCTTAAAAGACGCCTATGTCTTAAAATATCCACTTAACTTTATCCAGGTGTATCTCCAGCGCATTGACGGCTTTAGCCATAGATTGCGCCAAAAATCCGGCCATATCCTTGAAGTTAACCGGCACAGATTTGTTCACCTGGCTGAAAAATTGGAGGCATTGAGCCCTTTACGCGTCTTATCGCGCGGATATAGCATTGCCTTTAAACTTCCGGAGATGAAAGTGGTTACGGATACCTCCCAGATAAATGTTTCTGACCGGCTAAAGACTCAGCTTAAAACAGGAAGTTTTGTCAGCGAAGTAATTAGTAAGGATTAAATAGGCTTTGGAGGAAATATGGCAGAGATAAAATTTGAGGATGCGCTTAAAAAACTTGAGAAAATAGTCAGCGACCTGGAAGCGGGAAAACTATCTCTTGATGAATCCTTAAAGAAATACGAAGAAGGCGTGCGCCTGTCCGCGGCCTGTTCACGCCTCTTAGAGCAGGCGCAGAAAAAGGTTGAGGTATTGAGCAAGAAAGAAGGGGAATTCATGCTTAAACCGTTTGAAGAAGAAGGGCTTAAGGGAAACGCCGAATAAAATGTTATTAGAATCCGTCAACAGCCCAGCGGACCTAAAGAAGCTTAAGCTGCATCAGCTGGATACCCTCTGCACCGAAGTGCGCGGCCGTATCGTGGAGGTGGTTTCTAAAAACGGAGGCCACCTTGCCTCAAGCCTTGGCGCGGTAGAAATCATCGTGGCTTTGCATTATTGCCTGAATTTACCTCAAGACGCCCTCTTATTTGACGTAGGCCATCAGGCATACGCCCATAAAATCCTGACCGGAAGAAACCGGCAATTTTCCACTTTAAGAAAATGGGGAGGCCTAAGCGGTTTTCCTAACCCTGACGAATCGGTTTATGACCTCTTTGCCGCGGGCCACAGTTCGGACTCGGTCTCTCTGGCCTTAGGCCTGAGCGCCGGGGGAGCCAAAAGGTCGGTCGCGGTCATCGGCGACGGGTCCCTTTCCGGCGGCCTGTGCTTTGAAGGATTAAATAACGCCGGCCACCTCAAAAAAGACCTCTTAGTGGTTTTGAATACCAATGAGCTAAGCATTTCTCCGGCAGTAGGGGCATTAAGCCTCTATTTAAATAAAATTATCTCTCAGCCCTTGTATAACCGTTTTCGTCAATCGCTTGAGCACTTTATCGGAGAGCGCCTGCCAAAAGGAAAGATCATCCTGAAATTAGCGGATAAATTTGAAAAAGAACTTAAGGGTTTCTTTGTCCCGGGCATGCTTTTTGAGGAACTGGGCTTCCGTTATTTCGGGCCCTTAAACGGCCATAAGCTGGAATTACTCATCCCCACCTTAAGAAATTTGCTTACCTTTAAAGGCCCAATACTGCTGCATGTAGTTACTAAAAAAGGCAGGGGCTATCCTCCGGCGGAGAAAGAGCCGGTGAAGTTTCACGGCACATCAGCCTTTGATATCGCCACGGGCAAATCTTTATCTACGCCTGATGTTGAGTCCTACACGGATATTTTCAGCGAAAAAATAATTGAACTGGCCAAGAAAAACAAGGATATAGCCGCGATTACCGCGGCCATGCCTGACGGAACAGGTTTAGACAAATTCCGGGATATGTTTCCGGAGAGATTTTTTGATTGCGGCATAGCCGAGGCGCACGCGGTTTGTTTTGCGTCAGGATTAGCCAAAAAAGGCAAAAAGCCGATTGTGGCGATATACTCAACCTTCCTGCAGCGCGCCTATGACCAGCTTATTGAAAGCGTGGGCCTGCAGAATTTACCGGTGATAGTATGCCTGGATCGAGCCGGCATAAGCGGCGAAGACGGAGTGACCCATCAGGGGCTCTTTGACCTTATCTATTTAAGAAGCATACCCAATCTTACGGTTATGGCTCCGGCGTCAGGAGAAGAATTTGCCTCAATGTTAGAGTTCGCGCTGGCGATGGATAAACCCTGCGCGATACGTTATCCTAAATCAACAATAGCAAATATCAAACATCTTACTCCGGACATTCAATTGGGAAGAGCGGAAATTTTGCGGGAAGGCAACGATGTGGCGATAATTGCCCTGGGAGCAATGGTTGAGCCGAGTATGGCCGCGGCAGACTTGCTCAAGAAAGAAAATATTGACGCCTGTGTTGTGAACGCCCGCTTTGCCAAACCCCTGGACAACGAATTATTCTTTAGGCTGTCCGGAGAATTCAATCATGTCATTACCGTGGAAGACGGGATATTGAACGGAGGCTTTGGCAGCAGCGTTCTTGAGCTCGTCAACCGTCAGGTGCTGAGATTAGGCTTGCCCTGCGAATTTATTGAGCATGGCAAAAGGAGTGAGTTGCTTGAAAAACACGGGCTTGATGCCCGGGGGATCGCCATAAGCATAACATCATATCTTTCCTCGCCCCTGCCCTCCCGGCAGCCTGGCGCTCCGGAAGCAAAGGTTAAGAATGGCATATATAAAAGTTGACAGAGAAAAATGCAAGGGTTGCATGCTTTGCGTAAGCGTCTGTCCGAAAGGCCAGCTAAGAGAAGATAAGGGTTTAAACAAAAGAGGAATTAAACCCATAAAATTTTTAGGAAAGAATTGCACGGGCTGCGCTCTGTGCGCGGTAATCTGCCCGGATGTAGCGATAGAGGTGTATAAGTAATGGCTCATCAGAAAGTTTTAATGTCGGGCAATGAGGCGATTGCCATGGCCGCGCTTGATGCCGGATGCGGATTTTACGCGGGCTATCCCATTACCCCGCAAAATGAGCTAATCGGCTATATGGCAAAACATATGCCCTTAAGCGGGGGCGTGTTTATTCAATCAGAGTCGGAACTCTCGGCAATTAACATGGTCTTCGGCGCCTCAGCCGCGGGGTGCCGGGCAATGACCAGCTCTTCAAGCCCGGGCATAAGCTTAATGCAGGAAGGCATTTCCTACATCGCCGGCGCGGAGCTTCCGGCGGTGATTGTGAATATTATGCGCGCCGGTCCGGGCCTGGGAAACATCTGGCCCGCGCAATCGGATTACTTTCAGGCGGTCAAGGGCGGAGGCCATGGAGATTACCGCTGCATTACCCTGGCGCCTTCAAGCGTCCAGGAGGCATATGATTTAACCTTGTCGGCTTTTGAGCTCGCGGACAAATACCGCATCCCGGTGTTTATTTTAGGCGACGGCATGCTGGGGCAGATGATGGAACCGTTAACGGTCTCCGGCCCGGGAAGACCAGAGACCAGAGACCAGAGACCAGAGACTAAAGAGTGGGCGGCAAGCGGCTGTGCCGGAAGAAAACCGAACGTGGTAAAGTCGTTTTATTTGAATATGGGGGATTTGGAAAAATTTAATCTTAAGTTGCAAGAAAAATATAAAGGCATTCAGGCCAAAGAGCAGCTCCAGGAAACAGCTTATATAGATGACGCGCGGGTAATTCTAACCGCCTACGGGACAATGGCAAGAATTGCCAAAAGCGCGGTAGAGAAATTGAGAGAAAAAGGCAAAAAAGCCGGTTTGCTCAGGCCCATAACTTTATGGCCTTTTCCGAGAAAAATATTCAATCGATTGGCGGTGAGCGATAAACAATTGACATTCCTGACAGTAGAAATGTCTTACGGACAAATGGTTGAAGATGTGCAATTGGCGGTTGAGGGAAAGGCAAGGGTAGAGTTTTTAGGCCGCTCCGGCGGAGGGATTCCCTCCGAGGAAGCAATAATCAACAAAACACTGCAATTACTGAAGAATTAATGAAAAAGGTATTCAGCCGGACAAAATCTTTACGCGACGCGGACACCCACTATTGCCCCGGATGCGGCCACGGGATCGCGCATCGGCTCATCGCCGAGGTGATTGACGAGTTAGGCGTCCGCGAAAAAACTATCGCCGTAACCCCGGTGGGCTGCGCCGTAGTTGCCTATGATTACTGGAATTTTGATTGCGTGGAAAGCGCCCACGGCAGAGGCCTGGCAGTAGCTACCGCGATAAAACGGCTTCACCCGGATAAAATAATCTTTACCTATCAGGGTGACGGAGATTTAGCCGCCATCGGCACCGCCGAAACCATTCACGCGGCAAACCGGGGAGAAAACTTAACCGTGGTATTCATCAATAACACGGTTTACGGCATGACCGGCGGCCAGATGGCTCCCACCACTCTTATCGGGCAAAAGACCACCACTACGCCGCAAGGCAGAAGCGCCAGGACCGAAGGGTATCCTTTAAAAATTTCAGAGCTTCTGGCGCAATTACCCGGGGTTTATTCGGTTGAGCGCACCTACGCCGACTCTACGCAAGGTATTTTCAAGACAAAGGCCGCGATAAAAAATGCTTTTAAGAACCAGCTGGAAAATAAAGGCTTTTCCTTGGTGGAGGTGCTCTCTGCCTGCCCTACATATTGGAACATGCCCGCGGCGGAATCCCTGGAGTGGATAAAAAAGACAATGAGCAAAGAATTTCCGGCAGGGAAAATAAAGTGATTGAGCGCCTGGTAATCAGCGGCTTCGGCGGCCAGGGGATTATGTCTCTGGGTAAGTTTATCGCCCTTTGCGCGATGCGGGAAAATAAATTTGTGACCTTCATCCCCGCCTACGGAGCCGAGGTACGCGGAGGAACCTCGCATTGCGCGATCATTATCTCGGATAAGGCAATCGCGTCCGCGCAGTGCGAAGAAATAGACACCCTGATAGCGATGAACGAGCCGTCGGCAATAAAATTTACGCCCCGGCTAAAAAAGGGGGCTCACCTCTTTGTCAACGCCTCAATGGCGGGAAAGCCGCGCCGTCTTAAAGGCCTGCATTTGCATCATATCCGCTTCACTGATATCGCCTCCCGGTTAGGCAATGCCAAAGTAGCGAATATGGTTGCTCTGGGCGCCTACATAGCCAGGAAAAAGATACTCTCGGTGAGGAATATTATAAAGATTCTTCCCGAGATATTTAAACAAAATACCCTGCTCATTCACCTTAATGAGCAGGCGCTTCAGGAGGGATTAAAGACAAAATGATTAGAGTCCGCTTCGCCCCCAGCCCCACAGGCAATCTGCATATCGGCGGCGCGCGCACCGCGCTCTTTAACTGGATGCACGCCAGGGCAAAGGGCGGTAAATTTATCCTGCGCATTGAAGACACGGATTTAGTCCGTTCAAAAAAGGAATACCTGGATGAGATTTTACACAGCCTTAAGTGGCTGGGGATGGACTGGGATGAGCTTTATCATCAGGGCGAGCGCTTCCGGATATACCGGGATTATGCCCAGGCGCTTCTCTCTAAAGGCCTTGCCTATCAGGAAGGCCAGGCGGTCATCTTCAAGGTGCAGCCGGAAAAGATAAAAATCAGCGACTTAATTCACGGCGATATAGAGTTTGATACCTCTTTAATTAAAGACCAAGTCTTGATAAAATCAGACTCAAGCCCCACCTATAATTTCGCCTGCGTGGTTGATGACGCCTCAATGAATATCACCCATATCATCCGCGGCGACGACCATATCTCCAACACCCCCAAACAGATTATTCTTTATCAGGCGCTGGGATTTCCCTTGCCTGAATTCGCCCACATTCCGTTGATTATGGGCGCCGAGGGCCGGCTCTCTAAAAGAACCGGCGCTACCGCTATCAGCGAATACCGCGCTCTTGGGTACCTTCCTGAGGCATTGGTAAATTACCTCCTGCTTCTGGGCTGGTCTCCGGGAGAAAACCAGGAAATAGTTGAGATTAGAGAGGCGATTAAAAAATTTGATATCACCGCGGCCAATAAAACCGCAAGCCAATTTAACCTGGAAAAGCTTAACTGGGTAAATGCCCAATACATAAAAAAACTCGCGCCTGAGAAATTGCTGGAATTAGTCAAGCCGCTCCTTCTGGAGAAAAAATATATTGCCGATAATTTTGATAGCAATTATTTATTATCTGTAGTAAAATTGTTCCAAGAGCGCATTACCACCCTGGCGGATTTCGCGGATTACAGCGATTTCTTCTTTAAGCAAACACTGGAAATCGCCCCCGATGCGCGTAAGCGGCTTGAGGCCAGGGATTATTCCCGGGAATTCAGGCTCTTGATTGAAAGGGTGGATGGTTTAGAGAGCTTTGACCACTTAAGCGTTGAAACAGCCTTTCGCGCACTGGTTTCCGAGCTTAAGATTAAGGCCGCGGAATTAGTGCACCCGGTGCGCGCCGCGCTTACCGGAAAGACCATCGGCCCGGGCCTGTTTGAGCTTATGGAAGTGCTGGGCAAAGAAAAGATCAGGCAAAGATTAAGCGCGTTTATTAAAGGAGGTGTATGAAAAGCTTTTTTTTAGCTCTCACGCTTATCTTTTTTTGCTCCATCCTCGCGGGCTGCAACACCCTTAAGGGCGCCGCGAATGGCTTTACCAAAGACTGGGATGAAGCGAAGAAGGTAGACGACTGGCTGCAAAAACACGCCTGGTAGTTATTTGGCTTCAACAAGTAACGCTATATTGCCCTTCGCGTCTTCGCGAGAGGGCTTTGCTTTTTAAGATTTCTGCCCTGTCGTCTAATCGGTAGGACTTCAGATTCTGGATCTGACTATTGTGGTTCGAGTCCACACGGGGCAACCAACCTTGACGCTCAGACGAACTTCGAGCGTTCGATACAGTAACAAGCGCCTTGCAGGCATCACCTACAGGGCGTTCTTCATTTTAGCTAATCCACTTGACAATTATACAAAAAGTGTTATCTTTATGTAAGGTTAACCTTACATATGTTAGGTTTATATTATGGTTAAGACATTCCAAATTGAAGATACCGTTGATTCTCCCTCCAAAGTAGCTATTTTGCGGCTTTTTGTCACTCGCAAAAACCTTAAAGCTACGGGCCGCCAGATTGCTAAGCTTGTAGGATATTCAGCTCCTTCAACACACGATTCATTAAAGACTTTGCATGAACGTAACATCTTAAAATTAGACATTATCGGTAAACAGTATATTTATGCTTTAAATGAAGATGACCGCATTGTACAGAAAATCATCCGTCCGATGTTCGCCGCTGAAAGTAATATTAAAAATGAAATCCGAGATTTTCTTTTAAAAGAATTCAGGCGGACTAAAATTAAGGCGAAAATAGCATCTTTAATTCTTTACGGGAGCGTGCAAGCCGAAACAGCTAAGAGGGGGAGTGACATTGATATCGCGGTAGTAGTATCCAAGGCTACGGATCTCGCTCCGGTTGAAAACGCTTTACTTTCCGAAATAGCCCCTAAATTTAAGACATATTTCGGCGTTCAAATTGACGCTTATATTAAAACAGCAGTTGAATTTAAAAAACGGCTTAAAAAGAATCAGCCGCCGGTTTCGACTTTGATGAAATCTTATTCTGTTTTATATGGCAAGGAGCCGTTGGAGATTTAGATATGTCTGCTCGGGAGATTAAAATCAGACAAGAAGATAGATCCGCAGCTAAGGATTATTTAAAGAAGGCGGCGGATAATTATGAGCAAATGCTACTTGCATTTAACGCATCAAACTGGAATGCGGCAGCGACCTTAGCTGTTCAATGCGCGATTTCCTCTGCAGACGCGGTTTGCGTTTACGGAAAAGGCGTGCGTTCAATTTCGCAAGATCACTTTGATGTTTGTGATCTGGTGGCTGGGTTGCCGCTCGAAGGCGCTGAAGAAAAATACAGGCAGTTACGCAAAGTCATCGCCCGTAAAAACCTTGTCCAATACGAATGCCGCAGCATCAATAAATCAGATGCGGATGAAATGGTTAAAGTAACGGCAAGATTTTATCAATGGGTAAGGGAGACAATCGGCGGATAACCTAGTTAAGTATAAAAGGTACTCTGGCGACACAAAAAAATGATTTGGGATAAACTTGCTGAACGCAGAACGTTAAAGAACTCAGACAGCAAATATCTATACCGCGGCCTTCGCGAAGAAGAAGTCGATGCAGGCATTAAACTTATTGCGAAGGGGATCCGGACTTTTGAAGATTTAAAATTATGCGTTGCCAAAACATCTGGTATTTATGATTTTGAAAATTTAGGACCGATGATAACTACATCAGATCACATCAATGGATTACCAACATCTGGCGTTTCAACATCCACAAGAAAAGAAGTGGCCATTGGCTATGCCTTGTCCTCTCCTACAGGAAAACAATATGTGGTAACCATTAATAGAGCGAAGGCGAAGTCGCTAGGAATAAAAGAAATTGTAGTAAAATAAATTTTGCCTCTATGGGTAATACAGAAACCCGATGACGAGGAAGTTATTTTGATCTCTGGCGAAGGATTCTTTCCAGAAGAAGTAATAGAAAAATACGAAGAATCAAATTGAAATGCTAAAATCGAATCGGAGTCTTAACCCAAACGAAAGGAAATGAGGAGTGATGAGATTTAGAGAGATTTCTATAGATGATAAGCTTAAGATTAGGAAAGAGAGGAGACGATTCTTTTGGTTTCTCTTAGGTGTTTTAGCATCTACAAATATTTACCACTTTATTTTTTATCCTAACCGTACTCCCAACATGGAATTAATGGGTGAAGAGTCGGGCAAGGCAATCGCAATCATTTTAATATTGCTAGGAATTTCTAGCGCAGTAGTAAGCGCTATTGCCTTGAAGAAAGTAACAAGGCTTATTTATCAGAATCCGCGCAAATATTTCATTCTTTATTTCGCGCTAATCCTATTTGGTTTTGCAATTGGTATTGCTCTTTGGATCGCCGTTATTATCATCGGCTTGGAGACTAAGAAAGTGCTAAAGCCTCAGGGAGCCATTGGCCCAAATAAATAAAACCACCTTTGCCACGGCGGAGGGTCATTTTGAAATTACAAGAGGAAGGCCTGGAAAATCACTCTGACCCCTTTTTTTCTTAGGTTTTTAATTAGATGACTATGACAAAAGAAGATTTTAAATTTGATATCAACGCTAAAAGGATCAGGCTAACTGATGACGAGGCATTATCATCAGTCAAAAAATATGCAGAGAAGGTAAATTTTAGATATTTTCCATCTACCGAATATGACACATGGAAAGGGAAGAAGGGGCATTCATCAACGATTATTCAAAGGTTTGGTTCATGGAAAAAAGTTTTGCTATTACTTGGAATTGAAGGCGGTAGAGAGCATTATACACCAGGACAGTTGGTTGAGAATTTAGAAAATATCTGGAGACACCTAGGTTTCCCGCCCGGGAAAAGGCAGATTAGTAAATACGGTCAGAAAATATCAGAAAGCCCTTATAAACAAATTTGGGGGAGCGTCCGTTCCGCTTGCCAATTTTTAGCCAAATACCACGAAGGAAAGATAACAAAAGAAGAGCTTTTAGCAGGCAATGTTTCATCTAACAAAAGACATTCCATTCCGTTAAAAGTCAGATGGGAAGTATTAAAACGGGATAATTATACATGCAAGAAGTGCGGCAGGAGCCCGTCATTAGATCACAAAGTACGGCTAGAGGTAGACCATAAGCATCCTGTTTTAAAAGGCGGTCAAGATGATATAGAAAATTTACAAACTTTATGCTGGGAGTGTAACCAAGGTAAAAAGAACAGAGATAAGGTTTAGCAATGTCATTCAATCTAAAATATATTATTACCGAAAAAATTTTAAGTAACCTCACAGCTATTGCGGCAGCGAGAGAGGTTATTGAACAGGCGCATTTGGTGCCGAAATGGAAATTAAGGCGGCAGGCCTTGCTCCGCAATACCCATTTAAAAATGCTGTAGGTCAAGCGTCAAGGTTTTCAACCTTGACGCTCATGAGTAAAAAGGGGTCAGAGTGAATTTTATTGGCAGATAGCCATAGCGTTATTATGATATGGCTATGCCCAGGCAGCCAAGGTTTAAAAGGATAGGGACATTATGGGAAGACAGGTTTAAAAGCAGTTTGATAAGCAAAGACGAATACCTCCTTGCCTGCAGTAAGGCCAAGAGGAAGGCCTGGAAAATCACTCTGACCCCTTATTCCTTCCCAAAAGGGAGTTTCCCGGATGTATCAATTTGAAAAAAATAACCCCATAGTAATCGCCGACTTCAAATGGGCGGGGAAATTAGGCCCGCTTGAGATAAAATCCCCCTGCAACGAGTGTGACGTCGTAACGAATATGCTGACGCGAATGATAGAGGAAGACTTCAAGGGGAAGAATGTCGTTCTCGAGGTTAAGCCCTGGCTGAATAGCGCGTTTTATTGCCTGGCCAAAGGGGCCTGGCATGCGCCCATCATTATCGTAAACGGGAAAATGTTTTTCCAGTTCAGCGAAAAGAAGGCGTATTTTGGCCGAAGCGAATTGATAAAACTGGTAAACGGCCTTCTGGCAAAACAGGCAACCGTCGCGGCCGAGGCAATCCGGGAGATGGAGCATAAACACATCAGCTTAAGCTACAATCGGATAGACGATTTCATCTTCGCGGGAAATAATTTATGCTGTCAGTCGCAGTTTGACAATGAACTTCTTTCTAAGGGCATATATGCCGACATATCCCTTGAGGCAGAAAGAATGGACAACCCCAGGGGAGTAAGATATTTTTTCTGGTTTCCCTGGAAAGAAGATACCGCGCCATCTGCTGAATTAATGAACCTGGCCTTGCGGGTAGTGGATAATTTAATCGGCCAAAAAATAAAAATGTATGTGCACTGCCGCAACGGCCACGGCAGGACAAGCACTTTTTTGCTGTCTTACTTTATGCGCAAGAACAATATCGGCCTTGAGCAGGCATTTGCCATATTAAAGGAAAAAAGGCCCTCGGGCCATGTCAATGAGGCACAAAAATATTTTCTTCAGGAATTTGAGAAAGAAATTAAGGTAACTAAGCAGTCATTGTAACCATAAAAAGAGGAGGTGGAGATGAAAAAGTTATTATTGGCTGTACTTATCTGCGCAGTCGCGGGTTTTGGCCTTATGGGCTGCGGCAAAAAGGCAGGCCATGAGCATCCGGCTGGCCACGAACATTCGACAGAGCATCCTCAATAAGGATTTATAAACAATGCTCGGGAAATTTTCTTTCCGCCGCTATATAAATATAGCGGCGGTTGTTGCGGCTGTTTTTGCTTTTGCGTACGGCAAAGCAACGGCTGAAGACGCGCCCTCTTCGAACGCGGTAACCGCGGATATTCAGGCCGGCATAGAAAAACATATTGAGGAAGAAACCTCGCGGGGAGGGGGTTACTTTAAATTTACTTCCGCGGGCAGGGAGTATGCTTTTAAGTTGGTGCGCGTACACACCGAATACCTGGCTAATCTAGGGGCCCGTAAGCACTTTGCCTGCGTGGATTTGGTGGATACCTCCGGAGACGTGTATGATGTAGATTTTTTTCTTTCCGGCGACCCCGGGGCAATGGCCGTAACCGAAACCACCCTGCACAAACGTAACGGCATACCCTTTTACGCCTGGGAAGAAGATAAAAAGGGCGCATGGAAACGCGTGCCGATAAAAGGCGCTCCCTTAAAGCTGCTTGGCGTAATCAGGGGCCGTGACAATTTTGAATTCCACTACAGGGTAAAGCTACCATCTATAACCAATGCCGGACGGCTCTGGATTCCCTACCCGCAGACAGACGCGTTTCAGAAAGTTGAGCTGATTAGCATCAACGCCTCAATAAATTACCGCACATTAGATGAAACCAAATATGGGAATAAGGTTTTTTTCTTTGAGCTCACCCCAAAAGACAGCGCGAAGACTATTGATATCCGCTATCGCGTGCAGAGAAGCGAAAAGCCGGCGTATGCCGCGCCGGATGATGACCCGCAAAGGTACCTTGAGCCGGACATCCTCGTCCCCACAGATAAAAATTTTGAGGAGATTGCTCAAGCCATTACTAAAGGCAAGAAAGGCATCCTGGTGCGCGCCCGCGCCCTCTATGATTATATCATTGACAGCATGCGCTATATGAAATACGGCTCCGGATGGGGCAAGGGAGACGCTGCCTATGCCTGCAACATACGCACAGGAAACTGCACTGATTATCACTCTTTCTTTATTTCCCTGGCAAGGGCAGCAGGCATCCCGGCGCGTTTTGCTATCGGAGCGGCAATCCCCTCGGAACGCGACAACAGCGGAATAGACGGATACCACTGCTGGGCTGAGTTTTACGCGGAAGGCAAATGGTATCCGGTGGATATTTCAGAGGCGGATAAATACTCGGGCCTTGCCACCTATTACTTCGGCCATCACCCGGCAAACCGTTTAGAATTGAGCCGGGGACGCGACCTTACGGTTGATCCGGGGCCTGCCTCAGGGCCGATTAATTTTCTTGCCTATCCGGTATTGGAAATAAACAATGACCCGGTCAAGATTGTGCCTGAGTTTTCTTTCACCCGAAAGAAAAAATAATCGCCCCGCCGCCTTGACACCGGCTAATTCTATGGTATACTTTAGTTGACAATTTGGATGACTGAAAAGGGCAAACCATTCGTAAGGATGGGACGGGTGACCCAAAACCTGGCTTTAAGAATATGTCTTCATCTTTAAAAGCTATTCTAAGGCCGCAAAGCTAACAGGGCCCGTTACCCAAAGAGGGTAGCGAGGCAGCCAGTTGCCAGTAAGCGGAAAAGAATCTTTTCCGTACTCGACCTATTCTTCGCCCCATAAAACATAAGGGGAGGCATATGATGCCTGCCTGCCGGTAAGGCAGGCCCGATGGAGAATAGGTTTTTTATTTGCAAGCAAAAATGCTTGACAAATAAGTGAAATAGTGTTATTTATAGCAAAGGAGGTGAAAGATGAAAAAGCAAGGTTTTACTCTTATTGAGTTGGTAATGGTAATTGTCATTATTGGTATTTTAGCAGCAGTGGCAATCCCGAGGTTCGCTAACCTCAGGTCGGATGCGCAACAGGCGGCTTGCGACGGTAACGTAGGCGCTATTAGAGGTGCTATTGCGGCTTTCTATGCTAAAACCGCGGTAAGCCCAACATGGACAGATCAGGAAGATGCGGCAAGCGGTTTCCCAAGGGCCATAACCGCCTCTACTTTCCTCAACTGTTTTATTATGGGAGGCGCATTGCCAGCCTGTCCTGCTAGCGGCGCTATTTACGCTGGCGACTACACTGCATCTACTGGTGTTATTACTGATCACAATCATTAATAACATTTCTGTTTGGGGTTAATCAAAAAACCGCATCTTTCGCGTCACCATAAAAGATGCGGTTTTTTTTGCCCTTCCGGATAATTCATTTTTCAGAAATATGACCCTGGCGAAACATAATCTTTTAGTAGTATCATTGTTTTCATTTTTCTGCCTTTTTTTATATTTTAACTCTCTAAGAGGAATCTTCATTTTTGATGACGCCCATTCTATTGTTACGAATCTCTACATTAAAGATATTCGCCACATTCCTATGTTTTTTAAAGGATACTACACCTCTGATCCGGACATTCCTATAGGAATGTTCAGGCCATTGCTACTGCTTACATTTAGTTTCAATTACCTTTTTAGCGGCCTTCAGCCTATGGGATACCATATCATCAATATCCTCCTGCATTTCTTAAACGGCATACTGTTCTATTATCTTCTGGGATTTCTTTTTTCAGGCCAAACTAATTCCCAAAAAGAAAATTTAACTCAAGGGCTTCCTGTCGCCCTAGGCATACTTATCAGCCTTTTGTTTCTCGCTCATCCGCTTAACACCGAAGCGGTGACATATATCTCCAGCCGCTCGGATTTACTGGTGTACTTCCTGATCCTTTCGGCTTTTATTTGCTACTTAAAAAGAAGGTTTTGGGCTACGCTTTTGCTATATGCCCTCGCCCTCTTAACTAAGGAAACCGCCCTGGTTTTGCCTATTTTAATTACCGCGCATATCTTCACTCTCCATGAAAACGAAAAAAATAATCCCAGAATACGCATTTTCCTTTTTTTTATTTCCATAATAGGGCTGAGCGCATTATACTGGTCTATGCGCCATGTTATTTTATCAGCCATCCCAAAATGGAATATCCCCCCGCCACAAGGGCCATGGCCTAACATACTGACTCAGTCTGGAGTAACTCTCTACTATTTAAGGCTCTTCCTTTGGCCGCACCCTTTAACCGCACACCATAATTTTCCTATATTACGCTCTTTATCCGATCCAAGGGCTGCCCTATCAATCTCGGCCATCTTGTTTTTAATAGTCCTCGTATTTGCTTTGAGAAAGAAATATCCTATTATAAGCTTTGGGTTGGGATGGTATCTTATCTGCCTCATTCCAAAATTTTACGCCTCGCTAAATATTGTTGCCTCCGAGCACCATTTTTATCTTCCTAGTTTCGGGATATACCTAATTATCGCGGCATTAGGCAAGAACTTATTCTTGAAGTTCAGACGCAAATTTATGATAAGCACAATCGGCGTCATCTGCATTTTTAGCGTTTTAGTATGGTTTAGAAACTACGAGTATAAAGACGAATACACATTCTGGAGGAGCGCCTTGCGCTCTGACCCCTCCTCTCCAGTCGCCCATTACAACGTAGGAATGGTATATATGAACATGGGGCTATATCCAGAGGCGGAGAGGATGCTTAAAAAATCGCTGGCGTATGTGCCTAAAAATGCCACTAAGTTTCTAAAGGATGTCAGAGAAAATACGGCTACAATATATAGGCTGCAGGGAAAATATGAAGAAGCGCTGGCACTGTTTCTTAACAATATAGGCTTGGGTTTTTATAATTTCGGCACCTATCAAAATCTTGGCGTCCTGTATCAAGAGATGGAAGACGATGAAAATGCCGAAGAGGCCTGGAGAAAAGGCCTAAGCCTTAACCCCAAGTCTTCGGGCATTCTTTATAATTTAGCAAAGTTATACGCCAGAAAAAAAGACTTTTTAAGAGCCAAAGAATATTTTCGGCAAGCGATAGACGTTAACCCCGACTTTTTCGCGCTATATTTCGGGTTAGGTAATGTATTAGAAGAAGAAGGGAATATCGATGCCGCCATTAAAGCTTATGAGAGGGCGGCAGGCCTTAAGCCAAATTTCCATAGTATACATTACCGCCTGGGAACGCTTTACGCCCAAAAATCCAGCCCCCGAGCCCTTTGGCATCTCAAAGAGACGGTGAGGCTAAATTCTAATTTCGCCGAAGCGCATAATAATTTAGCTGTGCTTTACTCCTCAATGGAACCACCGCAGATGAAATTGTCCAGAGAGCACGCGGAAAAAGCGCTTGCGCTTGGTTATAAAGTAAATGAGGATTTTCTAAAGATTATTGGCTTGGAAGAAAATAAGGACGGCGAAGAAAAATAACCTTCGTCTATGAGAAATGGTAGTCTTTTCTTCTTTCCTTTACATACATACTCTTTTCAAAGGACTTCTGGGCGAAGTCCTTTAATTCGTTTGCAACCTGCAGTATCTGCGCCGGATTAATAAAGGGATAGTGCTCGTTAGTTGCTATGCCGATATGCAGGCGCATAATGGGGACCTGGGCGATATCCCCCTTGCGGCTCTTTACTATGACAAAACCTTTCTTTCTGTCCGGCTCATCATAGAACCCGCCAATGCCCTTGTCAAAATCATTGATTGCTTTATCAACTACCGCCTGCGCGTCTAAGGGAGAGCTGATAAAAAAGAAGTTATCGCCTCCGGCGTGAGCCAGAAAATCCGCGGGCCCTCCGGCGTATCGCAGAGACTCGCTAAGAAGCGCGGCGGCGTAACGAATCACCTCATCGCCTTTTTTGAATCCATAGCGCTGGTTAAATTCCCTAAATTTATACAAATCTACGCCGCAGACCGCGCAGGGGCTCTTGGCGTCTATCCTTTTTTGTAATTGCGTAACCAATGCCGTCTCGCCAGGAAGAAGGCTGACCGGATTTACGTCCTGCGCTCTCGCCGAGCGAAACAGGCTCAACTTTACCCGAAGCAGCAATTCTTCTTCCAGCAATGACTTTTGCGTGTAATCGTCGGCGCCGGAATAAATAAGCTTTGCCTTGTCCAATTGCGACTGGCCTTCCAAAACAAATATCAGCGGCGTGCGCGAAAGCGAAGATAGGCTTTTTATTTTCTTGCAAATATCTAATCCGTTTGCCTGCGTAGATTGAAAATCCGATATTATCAAATCCGGGGCGTCTTGCGTTAGATTCCTCAGGGCTTCGTTTTGCTGAAAGTAAGACAGCACGTCATAGTTTTCCCCTATCAGCATTAACGCCGCGTAATCCTGAAAATTCTGGTCCTCGCTGATTACGGCTATCTTTATCTTTTTATCGCTTGTCATTGGCGTATGATTTTAATAATTTCCAATATATTATAATACAGCGTTTTTAATAAAATAGTAGTTTTTTCTTAGATTTTTGTTAGAATTAAGTTTATGGAAACAAACAGCTTAGAAATAATTATTCCCGCGTATAATGAAGAAGCGGCTATTGCCGGGCTTATCCGGGATATCAGAAAAGCGTTAGGAGATAACTGCCGGATTACCGTGGTGGATGACGCCTCGCAGGATAAGACCGCTGAGATAGCCAGGGCAAACGGCGCTGGGCTGATACAGCATCCCTATCGCATGGGTAACGGCGCCAGCATAAAAACGGGACTAAGGAACGCGAGGGAGGATATAGTAGTGCTTATGGACGCGGACTATCAGCATCTGCCGCAGGATATTCCGCTTTTGCTTAACCAGATGGATAAGTTTGATATGATTATCGGGGCAAGGGATTTTTCAAAGCTCACCCTGCGCAACTTTGCCAATAGAATATATAACGGCTTTGCCGGCTATGTTACTTTATTTAAAATCCAAGACCTCACCTGCGGCTTCAGGGCGATAAAGAGGAAAGAAGCGCAAAAATTCATTTATCTTCTGCCCAATTCCTTTTCATATCCCAGCACCCTAACTCTGGCATTTCTAAAAACAGGCAGGGCTATCAAATACGTAACTATAAATTCGCCTGCGCGAAAGCATGGGAAAAGCAAGATCAATCTGTTAAAAGACGGGGTAAAGTTTTTTCTCATCATTACCCGCGTTGCCACCTTCTTTTCGCCTTTACGGGTATTCTTACCGGTAAGCCTTTTCTTCTTTGCCGGCGGAGTTCTCTATTATCTCTACACTTTTTTCGCCTTCCATCGCTTTACCAATATGAGCGCCCTTTTATTTACCGCCTCGCTCCTCATCTTTATGCTCGGGCTTATCTCCGAGCAGATATCCCAGCTGCGCATGGATAGGACAGAAACGTAGTGTCATTCAATAAAATAATTAAACATTGGCGCTGGCTCACACTGGCCGCGTTATTCTGGCTCATCGCCATTCCTTATATCCCGCATGAGTTTATTGACCTGGGAGGAGACAGCGCGCAATATATAATCTTGGCCGAAAGCCTTTCTCAAGGCAAAGGACTGCGGATGGCTAACTATCCCGGGGAGCCATTATCTTTTTATTACCCTCCTGTTTTCCCGCTGCTTCTTTATCCAATCGTTTATTTTCTGGGAAGAAACTTTTACATAATGCATTTTCTCGTTGCCATCCTTGGATATGGCAGCCTGCGGATCTTGTACTTAACCTTAAAACAATATGATAAACAGGCGGCTTTTCCGGCCGTTTGCCTGCTGGCGGCTAACTGGATATTTTTTCTTTACAGCACTAATTATATCCTTTCCGACATTCCTTATTTGTTTTTCACCAGCATTACCATCCTTCTCTCTCATCAATACATCCGCAAGGAAAGCGCTTTAAACAAAAAAGGGGCATTGCTCATTCTAGGGCTGCTTCTGACTTATTTTACCCGCTTTATAGGCATTACCTTATTTTTTGGCTTAACGTTATTATTAATAATAACGCGCCGGGAAGATAAATTTAAGAAGTTACTATTCATCGGGGCGGTTTTTGCCGCAGCCTGCGCCTTCTGGAACGCGGCAAAAAGCCTCCAGCCTGCCCAGGCGCATTCCCACTTCAGGCAATTATTCCTCATAGACCCTTACGCTCCCGAAAAGGGAAGCCTTTTTGCTAATCCAATATATTTCATATTGCGCTTTGCCCAGGGGGCGGAATATTATTATCGCTTGTTCGCGGACATTTTCTCTTTATCTATCCTGAAAGCATCTACAGCAACAAAAGAGTGCTTAAGTGGGTTCGTCTTTGGCCTCACTTTTCTCGGCTTATGGCATAAGTTTCGA
This sequence comes from bacterium, assembly GCA_004299495.1. GTDB lineage: Bacteria > Omnitrophota > Gorgyraeia > Gygaellales > UBA12090 > SCPY01. The sequence goes on from SCPY01000166.1 coordinate 18,378, forward strand.
GAAAACAAGGAATGCGTCATTCATTATTATTTTATATTTTATTTTCTGCTCATAATCTACTGGCCGTTCAGGGAAGGCGTTCGCTTTATAGTACCGATACTCCCTTTTATATTTTTTTATTTTCTTGCCGGACTTAAAAATATCCTTTCTTTTTTGCGGAAAAGATTTTCTCTTCCGGCTTTCTATTTATTTGCCGGCACACTGTTTGTCTTTGCCGTTTTAAATCTCAAGCAAGTAACAGCGCATGTCTCAACCCATAATTACAGCGGGCTTCCAAAGCCGCATCAGCATTTTATACTCATCCACCGGTGGATTAAAGAAAACCTGCCTCAAGATGGCATAATTATCTCAAGAAAGCCAACCATTACTTATTTTTACACTAACCGCAAGGCAATTGTTTATCCTTTTAGCTCCAAGCCGCAGGACATCTGGCAAGAAGCAGTAAAAAATAAGATCAAGTATATCCTTGCCGATGAATTCTCCCGAGAAACCTATTTCTATCTTCTGCCGTTTCTCTCTCAATATGGAAATAAGCTGAAACTCCTGCATCGCATTGGAGAGACCGGACTGTTTGAGCTAATAAATGATGATGCCCGCTTCGGCGAAGCGGGCATATCCTGATTAGGGAAGAGATTACGCTTAAGGCGGGAAAATAAAATGGCCCTTCGGCATAAGTTCGCCATGCCTTATTCTTAAATATGGATTATGAAAATTTTAATAACCAGAGAATAGGGGAAATTCTCTCCGAATTTGGTAACCCTCAAGAATTGACCGTCCTTTATGTGTCTACCTATCTGTCGGATTATGTGCGCACGGAAACGGCGCTTGATATTTTGCGCAGAAATAGAATAAAGGTAGCAACTATCCTTATCGGTAATAAAAGGTTTAAGTATTTTTTAGCCGTTTTTAAGACTATTTTAAAACTAAGAAAATGTGATGTTATTTTTTTGGCCTTCAGGAGCCACGAGATATTGCCTTTTTTTAGGTTTATCACCCGAAAACCTATCATTTTTGATGCCTTTGTTTCTCTATATGAGACGTTATGTTTAGAGAGGAAAATATTTAAGTCGGGCTCGCTCTTGGCAAAAGCATCAAAGCGCTATGACGCCTATTTATGCAGGATAGCTGATCTTGTGCTCGTGGATACCAAGGCCCATTGTGATTATTTTAAGAAGGAATTCAACGCCAAAAATATATCTTATCTTTACTTGGAATGTAACAAAACATTATTTAAGCCGCTATCCATAGAAAAAGCTCATAACAGATTCGTTGTCTTCTGGTATGGAAAATGTTGGCCGTTGCAAGGGGCGGATATAATCCTTAAGGCGGCAAAACTGCTGGAGCGCCAACCGGAAATTACTTTTCATTTGGTCGGCCCGGTAAGAAGAAAATATAAGGATTTAGTTGATGAACTAAACCCTAAGAATATAGAATTCATTGAACATGTTCCCTATGATAAGCTGCCTTTAGAGATTGCCAGGGCGGATCTTTGTTTGGGAGGCCATTTTTCTGCCCTTCTAAAAGCTCAAATGGTTATCCCCGGAAAGGCCTTTCAATTTATCGCTTGCGGAAAGAAAACAATTTTAGGCGATAATTCGGCGAATAGGGAATTATTCAGCGAGGCGGAAAACTTATATTTTGTCAGAATGAATTCCGAAGAAGAGCTGGCAAAGAGGATTTTAGAGATTTGGCTGTCTTAAAAAATGCCGCTTAGATAGAGGTATAAAATATGCCAAGAATTATCCAATTTCGTTCCGGTCCGAGACATTTTTTCCGGCTCACCCTGATAGAGGCCTTGATAAAAAATAGCCTAAGAAAAGGGGTACTGTTGGATGCGGGATGCGGAGACGGTTCTCTATCTATGAGATTGGCCGGAAGAGGATTTCATGTCTATGCGGTTGATTCGTCGCAGAAGTGGTGCGATATCTTTAAGGCTCGCTTACGAAATTCAAATCTGGAAGAAAGAATAAAAATTTTTTGTTTTCCGCTGCTCGATGTTGACTTCGAGGGGGGATTCTTTGACTGTATAATTTGCGGAGAGGTTTTAGAACATATTGAAGATGACCTGGAAACCTTAAAAAAATTTTATCTTCTTTTGAAGAAGGATGGAATTTTAATTCTCAGCGTTCCTCTGAAAAATAAAGGTTTGGACAACTGGGACAGGATAGCGGGGCATTTAAGATTATACGACTATGAGCGCCTGGAAAGAATGCTTGTTTCTGCGGGATTTTCCGTAGAAAAAACCCTCTGCTGGGGTTATCCCTTTACGAAATTATACCACCGCTCTATTTTCTTAAAATGGGCGGATAAAATAAAAAATGAAGAAGAAATTATAAGACCAAGGCGTTTTATTACCGCTTTAGGCAAAAGCTATTTAGTATCTGTTATCCTGGGAGTGGTTTTTCTTATAGATATTTTATTTACGCCTCCAGATAAAGCCATAGGGAT
>SCPY01000167.1 GCA_004299495.1 bacterium
TTAAGCAGTTTATCCCGGATGGATTTAAGCAATTCATCCTGCGACGCCCCGGGGAAATCCGTCCTTCCGATGCTTCCGGCAAACAAGGTATCCCCGGTAAAAACCGCCTTATCGCTCCTTAGGCATATCCCTCCCGGGGTATGCCCGGGGGTGTGCAGCACCTGCAATTTCAGGTCATCTAATACTATCGTCTCCATATCGGTAACGGTTTTTGGCGCAAGCTTAACCTTAAAGGAAGAGCCAAAAAAGCTGGAAAGATTTTTATCCGGCTCCATGAGAAGCGGAAGATCTGCCTTATGGATATATACGGGCAGATTAAATTGGTTATCCGCCTGAATATGGTCAATATGCCCGTGGGTATGCACGATAAACTTCGCGGTAAGCCTTTTCTTTTCTAAAAGCCCCCTTATCGTGTCATATTCGTCTCCCGGGTCGACAAGTATGGCGCCTCCGGTCTCCAAGCTTGAGACGACATAACAATTTGCCTGCATATGGCCAACGGGAATGATGTCTATGCGCATTTATGTGGTTATTAGTCAGCGGTATTGCTGCTTATTTGCCTGAAATCATTCTGGATTTTCTTATAAATGAACTCCCGGCGCACCCGGGACTTTATTCTTTCCACTTTGTTACGTAAAACAGAAAAAGATGAACTATTCAAACTTCCGGAAAAAATTTCCTCCTTCACTCCGGCAAGCTCGCTCACCAAAGGGCCAAGAGAGTTTGCCTTTGTTTCGCTTAACAGGGATTGCATTTTTATCAGATTGTCGAGAGCCTGCTCGGCGCATTCCTTCTGCTTTTTAAAATTAGCGTCTTTGGATAAATAAGATATCATCTCATCCGCCCAGCTTTCCCAGAAAAGAAAATAATCCTTATAAAGCTGGCCAATATCCTGGGGCCTTTCAGGGTATTCCTGAGGCTGGAATATCGGCTCTTCTTTTTTTGGCTCTCCCTTTGGTTTACGAATGAACTTGCGCGCAAACGACTGGCATCCGGTTATAGAGAAAATAAAACATATAATAAATAACGGAAGGCAAATTCTTCGAGCCGCAGCATATAACCTATAACCTATAACCCTTAACCCGTAACTCATATAAGCATCTCCTTAAACTCCTTTTCGGTGATTATCTTCACACCTAACTTTTTCGCCTTTTCAAATTTTGACCCGGGGTTGTCTCCTATAACGACAAAATCGGTATCCTTGCTTACGCTTGATGATGGCATGCCCGCGCACTTACGCGCCAAGTCCTCAGCTTCAGCGCGGCCTATGGACAATGCCCCGGTAAACACCACCGTCTTACCCGTTAAAGGCGTATTTCTCCGCGCTATCTGCCCTTCCTCTGTATTTACTCCGGCGGATTCCAATTTTTTGATAAGCTTCTTAATGGATTCCTGCTTAAAAAATGCCGCGATGGATTCTGACATCACCGGCCCTACTTCATGGATTGACTCCAAATCCTCCCTCTTTGCCTGCGTCAGGCCGTCCAAACGCTTGAATCTTTCCGCTAACAGGATAGCGGCCTTTTCTCCCACGTGACGGATACCTAAGCCATAAATCAGCCGGGACAACCTCTGGCGCTTGCTGGCTTCTATCGCGGCCAGCAGGTTCTCGGCCTTCTTTTCCTTAAAAAGCTCTAAGCCTAAAAACTGCTCTTTCTTAAGGTAATAGATGTCGGCAAAATCCTTGATTAGATTTCTCTCTATCAGCTGGCTTACCACAGATTCTCCCATTCCCTCAATATCCATGCAGGAGCGGCCGGCAAAATGCAGGAGGCCCTTTTCAAGCTGGGCAGGACAGTTTGAATTAATACAGCGATAGGCAACTTCCTCTTCCTTTTCTTTGACAATAGATGATCCGCAAACCGGGCAATCCCCGGGGATCTTAAAGGGTTTTTCTTTTCCGGTGCGCACGGATTCTATCGCCTTTACAATCTTGGGAATGACCTCGCCTGCACGCTCCAAAACCACCCGGTCGCCGATTTTCACTCCCAGCCGACCTATTTCATCAAAATTATGCAGGGTGGCCCGCTGAATAGTTACTCCGGCGCATTCCACCGGCTCTAAATCCGCGACCGGGGTAATCACTCCGGTCCTACCCACCGAGACAATAATATCTTTTAGTTTAGTGGTAACCTGATGCGCCGGGAATTTGTAGGCCGTTGCCCAGCGAGGGCTCTTTAAGGTGGCGCCCAATCTTTTCTGCTGCTCTAAGTCATTTACTTTTACCACCACCCCGTCAATCTGATAACTTAAGCCCTTTCGCTTTTCCTGCCAGAGATTGCAGAACGCGAAGACCTCATCCAGGTTTTTACAAAGCCGGCTTTCCGGGTTGGTGCGTATGCCGTATTTTCTTAACTCCCGGAAAAACTCCCAATGGGTAGATAACTTTCCGTCGCTCAGCTCTCCCAGGGAATGGGCAAAGAAGTTCAGGCGCCTTTTGGCGGTAAGCCCCGCGTCTAATAATTTAAGCGAGCCGCTTGCGGCGTTACGGGGATTGGCAAACAGGGCTTCCTCTTCTTTTTCCCGCTCTTTGTTTATGGATTTAAATTCCTCAAGGTCCAGATAAACCTCCCCCCTTATCTCAATAAGCCTCGGCGGCTTATCAGTCTCAATCCTTAAGGGGATAGAGCGTATAGTTTTGATATTCAAGGTTACATCTTCCCCGGACTCTCCGTCTCCCCGGGTTGCCCCTGTGGTTAACAAGCCGTTTTCGTAGGTGAGATTCGCGCTTACCCCGTCAATCTTTAATTCAGCCACATATTCCACTTTTTGGCAGCCCAATCCCCTATACACCCGCCCGCTCCAATCCTTTAACTCTTCAAAAGAAAACGCGTTATCCAGGGAAAGCATCTTTTGCCGGTGGCGGACTGTCTTAAAGCCCTCCTGGACGCCTCCGCCTACTCTTTGGGTAGGGGAATCCGGGCTGACAAGCCCGGGGAAATCAGCTTCCAGTATTTTGAGATTTTGCATCAGCCGGTCGTATTCTTTGTCGGAAATTTCCGGCTGGCTTACTACATAATACCGGTAATCGTGGAGCCTGATTTCCTTACGCAGCTTTTCAATCTCTTTTTTTGCCTGGGGAAGGTTCATCCTATCTGCCTTCGCCTAACCTGCGAGCCAGAAAATCAGGCAAGCCCGCTTTCAGGATTTTTTCCTGGGTAGCGCTAAAATTATAGGCCAATCTTTTCAGCTCAATGGTTCTGTCTTCTGTGTCATAAACAACAAAACAGGCCCGGCTATCCCCGTCGCGCGGCTGGCCCACGCTTCCCACATTGACAATATATCTTTTCCTATCTTCCAGCTCCAGCCGGGTTAACGGCTTATAAAATAGATTATCTTCCGCCTCCACAAATACCCCCGGCCGGTGAGTGTGGCCCACAAAGCAAATCTGTTTCTCTAAAACCGCGAACGTGCGGACCGCCTCATCGTAATTGTTTAAATAATAAAACTCTTCCGGGCTATCCAGGGTGCCGTGCGCTAAGGTAAAATTTTCTTCGCTATGCTCCAGAGGCAAGCCTTTTAAAAAATCTGACTCTGCCTGGCTTAAGATTTTTCCAGTCCAGGCCAGCGCCTCTTTGGCATTGGGATTAAAGTGCTCTAAGTCGAATTTTCCGCTTGCTCCCCAATCATGATTGCCCGCGACAATTTTGGCTTTTAGACCCCGGATAAGCGCAATGCAATCGTGAACATCAGTAGCATATCCTACAATATCGCCGATACAAAAGAAACGCTCAATATGCTCCTGTTGATAGGCCAACAAAACCGCGCTTAGCGCCTCAAGGTTAGAGTGAACATCCGAAAAAATCCCGTAGCGCATTAAAAGGCAATTCTGAATTCGCTAAACTCGCCTGTCGGCTCCTGCCACTTCACATCCGCGTCCCGGATATAGCGGGACAAAGATTGCTCTATCCTGCCTAGAAAATCTTTGAGCGCCCCTTCCTCCGCTTCAGCCACAATCTCTACCCGGCCGTCACGCAGGTTTTTCACCCAGCCGCGTACCCCTAAATCTCCGGCAATACTTTCCGCGGTAAAACGAAATCCCACGCCCTGAACCATACCGGAATAATACGCGCTGACCCGCCTCACCATTTCTTGAAGACAAAAAATACCGCTAAAATCATCATTAAGAAGCCGGCGAGGTAATTCCACTTCAGGCCTTCCTTGAGATAAACCACGGAAAATACGCAAAAGATTACCAGAGTAATCGCTTCCTGGATGGTTTTTAGCTGCGCCGCGGAAAATTGATAATGGCCGATGCGGTTTGCCGGCACCTGAAAGCAATACTCCGCGAAGGCAATCATCCAGCTTATCAAAACCGCCCTCCAGAGGGGCGAACTCTTATACTTCAGATGCCCGTACCAGGCAATAGTCATAAATATATTGGAGATAGTAAGCAGGAGTATTGTTTTCATAAGCTATTGTCCAAACGCCGAACCAATCCAATCACCGACAAAGTGGGTCAAACCTACGACCACAAGAGCAATAACTGTATGCTCCGTAACCGCAAGCCATGGCTTTACTTTTTGTTCGCGCGCGATAAAAAAACTGAAAATACCCACCAATAATAATCCCGCGATAACGCTAATGATAATCGCCGTAGAGAGCTCAAATAAAAACAGCGGGATAAGAAACAGCAGGGTAGAAATAAATTTTGACATAAAGGTGGAGACGGTCGCGGCCCATATCTCGCTATGGGTATGCTTATTCTCCGATTCCTCTGAAACATGTATGCCTAAGGCATCGGAGAAGGCATCGGCGATGGCTATGGTCAATATCCCTCCGATAACCGCCAGCCGTGAATGCGTCCCTGAATGCAGCCCTACCATCAGCCCCAAGGTGGTAATTATCCCTGAAGTCATTCCGAAGCTAAAGCCAGTCTTAAGCGAATGATTCATAAGCCTTGAATGTCAGGCGAAAGAACAACTATTTCTTTATGCTTAAATTAGTCGGGGCGGACAGACTTGAACTGTCGGCCTCTACGTCCCGAACGTAGCGCTCTACCAAACTGAGCCACGCCCCGAAAATAAAATGCTATACTGCCTCTAAAAGTTGCTTATAAGTATATCAGGAAATCTTGTATTTCGCAAGGATGTCGCACTCAATATTCAAGATGGATGAAGGGCCTTTGAAACTTAGGGTGGTGTTCCGGAGGGTATGGGGAATGATATATACGCTGAAGGTATCAGAGCGCTTATTTACCACAGTCAAGCTTATGCCGTCAATGGCCACTGAACCCTTAGGCACAATAAATTTAAGAAAGTCCTTAGGGACGGCTATCTCAAAGCAGAGATTACCCGAAAGATGGGTTTTATGGCGGATAACCCCCAGGCAATCTATATGTCCGGTGACAAAATGCCCGGATAGCCGCTCTCCAATTTTTAGTGAGCGCTCAAGGTTTACCCTTTCGTTTATTTTAAGCTTTCCTAAATTGGTAAGCTTAAGCGTTTCTTCTAAAAGCTCAAAACTTAAGGTATCATTTTCTATCTTTACCGCGGTCAGGCAGGCTCCGTTAACCGCGATGCTGTCTCCGGACTTTACATCTTGAGCGCACATGCGCGCCTTAACCGATAAAACAGTGATAACGCCTTTGCGGCTTATTGCTTTGACCGCGCCTAATTCTTCTATAATTCCCGTAAACATCTAATAAGAATGAATTATCCCTTCTATCAGAAAATCATCATCTATTCTTTTCATAGTAACGTCTCTTAACTTCACCGCCTTATCCGCGCGGGATACGCCTCTTCCCATTACCGAGCTGATGGCCTCTTTGCCTCCGATAATCTTAGGGGCGATGAAAAATAATACCCTATCCACCAGATTGCTGTCAAACAAAGATCCGATCAAGGCGCCTCCCCCCTCCACCAAAATATTGGTAATTTCTAAACGCGCCAGCTTCTTTAACAAATCATAGAGGTTAACCTCGCCCCGGTTCTCTTTGATTTCCAAAATCCTCGCCTTTTGGGATAACAAATTCCTGTTCTCGGTTTCCTGGCCCGCGGCCTCTTTTAAGGTAGCGATAATCACCGGCTTTCGCGGATCCTGAAATACGCGGGAATCTACCGGCGTCGTCATGCGGCTGTCCACAATGATTCTGGCTAATTCTTTTTTGGGGTCAGCGGATAACAAAAGAGGATTATCCCGGATCACCGTATTCACCCCCACCATTATGCCGTCGTATTCGCCGCGTAAGTGCTGCGCGAATTCCCTGGATTTATCCGAGGTAATCCATTTAGAATCTCCGCCTCTGGCGGCGATTTTACCGTCTAAGGATTGGCCGACCTTAACCGTGACAAAAGGCATCTTCCTGGTAATATACTTGATAAACGGCTGGTTAATCTTTCTTGATTCTGCCTCCAGTAAACCGGACCCAACTTTAACTCCGTGCTCCTCAAGCAGTTTTATGCCCCTGCCGTTATTTAGGGGATTAGGGTCAACCATTCCCACCACTACTTTCTTAACCCCTGATTCTAATATCTTATCCACGCAAGGCGCGGTACGTCCGTAATGCGTGCACGGCTCTAAGGTTACATAAAGCACAGCGCCCTTTGCTTTTTCCCCGGCATCCGCGAGCGCCTCCACCTCCGCGTGCGGCAGGCCTGCCTTTTTATGATAGCCCTTACCGACTATCCTGCCGTCCTTGACTACCAGCGCCCCTACCAGCGGATTGGGAAAAGTCCTGCCCCTGGCCTTCAAAGCCAGAGAAAGCGCTCTTTGCATAAAATATATATTATTCATCTGTGATTTTTAGCGGCGGGCTCGCCCGCCAATGCCTGCCTGCCGGCAGGCAGGCTTTAGTGGCGGGATTCTTTGAGCCGCGCGACCAAATCGTAGGATATCTTGACCGCGCCTATTCTTCTCTGCGGCTTGGCTTCTCCATGATAATCTGAGCCGCCAGTAATTAACAGGCCGAGCTCTTTGGCTAATTGCTGATAATGCTTTACCTGCGATGGGCTATGTTCAGGATAAAGCGCCTCTAATCCCATAAGCCCGCTCTTTGCCAATTCCGGGATTAAATCCTGCTGAACGAGACTGTAAGGATGGGCCAATACGGGAATACCCCTTGCCTTTAGAATTAAAGCGATTGCCTCTTGGGGGTTAAGCCGAAATCTGGAGATATACGCCGGCTTGCCGTCTCCTATATATTTATCAAATGCCTCTCTTACGTTACCCGCGTAACCTTTTTTTGCCATTACGCGCGCCAAATGCAGCCTCCCCACGCAGGAATGGCCTGCCAATTCCGACACCTCTTCATAATCTAAAACCATCCCCATGCGCGTTAATTTCTTGCACATTTCCTTCATCCGCGCGATACGGCATAAACAGATATCCTTTAATTTCTCCTGGAACCAACCTGCGCCATAATCAATAAAATAGCCCAAAAGATGCAATTCGCTGTTATTGTTATCGGCGGTCAGCTCAATTCCGGGAATAATCTCCATATCCTCCCGCGGCATATCGGAAAGATACGCCGCGACAGAGTCATGGTCGGTAATACTGATACAACCTATGCCCCGCCTCCTGGCCAAAGAGATTAACCGCGATGGGCTCAAAGTTCCGTCGGAGAGATTGGTGTGAAGGTGCAGGTCCGCGTACATTAAATCAATTCTTTCCTAAATCCGCGCGGATACGGTCTAAAATTCCGTTCACAAATTTACCCGCCTCTTCTCCGGAATATTTTTTGGCCAGGTCAACCGCCTCGTTGATAGTAACCTTTGCCGGCACATCCTCTAAATAAGACAACTCAAAGCTGCCCATGCGCAGGATATTCCTGTCTACCGCGGCCATACGCTTGAGCTGCCAGTTATCGGCAAAGCCGGATATCTTTTTATCTATCCGCTCTAAGTTTTTCAGAGTGCCAAGAAAAAGTTTTTCGGTAAAATCCTTGATTTCAGGAATTACCTCATCCGCCTGCGCCCAGAATGGCTCCAAGTCTTTAAGCTCATCCTGAGTTATGTCATAGGCATAGAGTAACTGCAAGGCGTATTCTCTGGCCTGGGTGCGCTTACGCATTTTCCCTCGCTTATTTTATCTGCGGGATAAGATTTGCCATCTCAATCGCTGACAAGGCGGCGTCTTTTCCCTTATTGCCGTCTTTGGTGCCGGCGCGCTCAATTGCCTGTTCAATGGTATCAGCGGTGATTACCCCGAAAATCACCGGCACTCCGCTTTCCAGGGAAACGCTGGCAATGCCTTTGGATACCTCAGAGGCAATATAATCAAAATGAGGGGTTGAGCCGCGAATCACCGTACCCAGGCAGATTACCGCGTTAACTCCCTTTTGGCGGACGAGTCTCTTGGCAACGAGCGGAATCTCAAACGCCCCCGGCACAAGCACAAGCTCAATATTATCTTTCTCCACGCCATGGCGTAGCAATGTATCCACGCATCCGTCAATAAGCTGCTTGGTGATGAAATCATTAAAGCGGCTTGCCGCGATGGCAAATTTCTTACCCTTAGCGATAAGCTGTCCTTCTGTAGTCTTAACCATTTTTTCCTCCTTTTTAAGGCAATAAATGCCCCAGCTTTTCTTTCTTTGTCTTCAAGTATCTTTTATTTACCTTTGTCGGCCTGACCTTTAGCGCTACGCGCTCTACCACCTGCAAGCCATAACCTTCCAGTCCGATGATTTTGCGCGGATTATTCGTGATCAGGCGAATCTTCTTTACTCCTAAATCTACCAGAATCTGCGCCCCGATTCCATAGTCGCGCAAATCCGCGGGAAAACCCAGCGCCTCGTTTGCCTCAACCGTATCCATCCCCTTATCCTGGAGCGCGTAGGCATGAATTTTATTGGCTATGCCTATGCCCCGGCCTTCCTGGTTCATATAGACAATTATGCCTCTTGCCCGGCGCTTAATCAGCTGCATTGCCTTTTTCAATTGCTGTCCGCAGTCGC
>SCPY01000168.1 GCA_004299495.1 bacterium
TCTGAAAAATCTCCAAAATAGCCCTTTTCCCCTTATACATCATTACCGTATGGCTGATACTGTAAATTTTCCCCCCCATACAATCGTTAACCTCCAGAGTCTCCGTATCTCCAATTTCGGCAGTTTTCAATAACGGGCAATTGGGGCACTGCCGCTGATTGTCGCGGTACAACTGCCAGCATTTCCTTCCGATGGCCTGCCTGCCGAAAAGCGCTTCAAGCATAGGATTAAGCGCGATGATGTTACCTTCTTCATCCACAATATCCATGGCAAAGGGTATAGATTGCAGCAATAACTGGTTCATTGTGTTAGCTTCCTCAAGCTGCTTGAGCGCGGATTCAAGAAGCGCGGTGCGCTCAACAACCCTGCCCTCAAGCTCTTGATTAAGCCTGCTAATCTTTTCTTCCGTTTGTTTGCGCTCAATAAACTGGCCAAGCTGGCTGCCTAAGGCGGAAAACATCTGCAGCGTATCGGGGTCCGGCTGGCGGATCTCCGAGCTGAAAAATTCCATTACCGCCATAACCTCAGTTCCAAATAAAATAGGAAAACCAAATCCTCCATGCAAGCCCTCTTTCTCCGCGACGGGTGCGCGTGTAAAATTGGAATCCTTGGTAACGTCAGAAATCCAAATCGCCTTCTTATCCGCCCACACCCTCCCGGGAAGCCCTGAGCCGGGAGAAAATGTCATTGCACGGTTAACAGACTCAAGCTCCTGAAAATCATTTGAGCGGCTATGCCATGTCTCCGCGCAGCGCAGGATATTAGCTTCCCGGTCAACCCGCCAGACCTCGCCGAAATCCCAACCCAAGCTGTCGCATACAAGCCCCAATATTTTATTAGCTATTCCGGAAAAGGAAGCGGATTCCGGCAAAAGGCTGGCGATTTCATACTGCACATTCAAACGCAGGCGAGCCCGCTTATGTTCCGCTATTTCTAAATTCAGCGCCTTAATCGCCTCTTCCAGGCTCAAGGTCCTCTCTTTAACGCGCGCCTCCAGAAGATTACGGGAAACAAGCAGCTCCTCCTGAGCCTGTTCATATTCAATAATTTTCTCGCGCAGCCCAGATAGCGTTCCCTGTAAAGCAGCGCGCATCTCTTCTACCGCCAGAGACAGAATGCCGATTTCGTCTTTCCTGTCCATCGCGATAGCCTGTTCTGACAAATCGCCTTCCGAGATTTTCTTGGCGGCGCGCGTTATCTTGGATAAAGGAAAGGTTATCTGTTCCACAAAATAGAGCGATAAAAGAGCGCCGGACGCGACCACAATAAGTCCCCAGCCAACCAGGAGGGAGCTTCTCTCAAATACTATTTTTCTGGCGTACCGCTCATCCGCCTCATTCATACGCTTGGCGATTTCTACCACCCTCTCAATATGTTCGCGGTGCTCTTGGTAAAGCGGTTCCAGAGACTCGTCAAGAAAATTAGTTGCCTTCTCTATCTCGCCGTTTATAATGAGCGGGATAAACATCTCGTTTCTTAATTTAAAGAACTCCATCGCCGGCTTATGCGAAAGCACGGTAAGCTCTTCCTTGAGCTCGCCATCGGGAAGTTCTTCTGACCAAAAATCCTGGCGCTCAATATATTCCTTTTCTAATCTCGCGGAGTCCATGAATAATTGCTCTATATCCTCGGGATGTTTTTCTATAAGCATATGGTGCGCGATGAGGTAAGACTCAATGATGTATTTCGGAGGAGGAAGCACATCCGCGATAGTGTCTTTGCCACGGACAATATCCCGATATAGGGGGCCGTTAACTTTCAGGAAATCCAGGGCACGATAACCCAGGTAATCAAACACCACAAATCCGGCCAAAGAAATGATTACTAAAGAAAAAAGCTTTGTCCTGATCTTTAGATTCTTCAGCAGCTTAAGCATTTTCTTTAGAGGCAAGGGCCTTATTAATTTCCTGAAGCATTTTTGAAAAATCGTAGGGCTTGGTAACATATCCGATTACTCCCAGCCGGTATGCC
>SCPY01000169.1 GCA_004299495.1 bacterium
TGTCAGTTTAATTATTTTGGCGATGGGAGGGGTTATCCCACGCCATAATGCATCTGCCGAGGAAAAAATGGAAAAAGCCACTTTTGCCGGAGGGTGTTTTTGGTGTATGGAGACGCCTTTTGAAAAACTGGGCGGCGTATCGGATGTCGTTTCGGGTTATACCGGAGGCAGCGGAGAAAACCCGACATATGAAACCTACGGAAAGCTGGGTCATCGGGAAGCCGTGCAGGTTACCTATGACCCGTCTAAAATAACCTATGGAGAGCTTTTGGAGGCCTTTTGGCGGCAGATAGACCCCGTAGACGCGGGCGGACAGTTTTGCGACCGGGGGCATGAATATACTTCAGCCATTTTTTATCACAACGAGGAGCAAAAACGCCTGGCGCGGGAGTCAAAAGAGCGGCTTGAAAAATCCGGAAGTTTTAAGGAGCCTATTGCCACGGATATTGTTGAGTTTTCCGGATTTTACGCGGCTGAGGATTACCATCAGGATTATCATCAAAAAAATCCCCTTCGCTACAAGCTGTACCGCTTCAATTGCGGCCGGGATCAGCGTTTAAAAAAGATATGGGGCAGCGAGAATAGCGAAAAATTAAGCAAGGAAGAGCTCAAAAAGAAATTGACGCCGATGCAATACAAAGTTACCCAGGAAAGCGGGACCGAGCCGCCTTTCCGTAATGAATATTGGGATAACCATAGGGATGGCATCTATGTTGATGTTGTCTCGGGAGAGCCGTTATTCAGCTCAAGCGATAAGTATGAATCCGGCACCGGATGGCCAAGCTTCACCAAGCCGCTTGAGCCGGGAAATATCGTAGAGAGGGAAGATAGGGCTTTATTTACGAAACGCACAGAGGTAAGAAGCAGGAAAGGCGATTCCCATCTCGGCCATGTCTTTAATGACGGCCCGCAGCCTGCCGGATCGCGTTATTGCATAAATTCAGCGGCTCTGCGTTTTATACCAAAAGAAGATTTGGAAAAAGAAGGCTACGGCAAATATAAATGACAAGTGAAATCAGAGACAAAATAAGGGCGTTCATCAAGGCCAGGGATTGGGAGAAGTTTCATTCGCCAAAAAATATCAGTATGTCCATCGCCATTGAGGCGGCGGAGCTGATGGAGCATTTCCAGTGGCTGACTATAGAGCAATCAAAGGAACTGTTGGCAAATAAAAGGAAGCGCGTGGAGATAGAGGATGAGCTTGCCGATATCGCCATATTTGTCCTGGATTTCTGCAATCTGTCTGACATTGATATTGAGAAAATCATCTTAAGAAAGCTGGCAAAGACAGCGCGCAAATATCCGGTGCGCCTGGTAAAGGGCAAGGCGCACAAGTATACCTATTACCGGCGCAAGAAGAGAATAACCAAAAGAGAATAACCTTGAATAAGCGAGTGCCTTAAAGTATAATATGCGCTGTAACAGGAGAAAAGGTAAAAGATAAATGAAGAAGGTTATTCTGTTAATCCTTAGTTTTATAGTCTTTTTTTATCCGCTCGCTTTGGCTAACATCGCGGCTGTGCCGATGCGCTATACCGTGCTCTATAACAATGATATCCGCCATGGAGAGGAAAACTTCTGGAGCAACCGGCTGGAGGGATTTTTTGAAAAGGACATTTACCTTGGCTCAAAAGAAGTAACCGCCAAGATGATACCTTTTGTAGAGCAAAGATACAGCATAGACCGGCATAAGCGGGAGAGGACCATGGCCGGAGTTGAGTTTGGAGTAGAGCCGACAGAGTTTTTATATATCGCGGAGCAGTTTCGCTATAGCTGGTATTCGGAGACATTGCATCGGCATGAGTTGGTTGAGCGTGTCGGTATGCCCGAATCGCTCATCAGGATAATCTTGAGCCATCAGTTGGTGCCGGGAAAAGAAATACTAAATGGGTATGCCGGCTCAGAGTATACGTATGATTTCCGCAATGGACGCGCCACGCGCGTGGAGGTTGTCGCCGGGCTGTTAGCCGCGTTAGGCAAAGGTTGGCAGGCGAGTGTTGACTGGCGCCACCGCGACAGGATTCATGGTTTTGACAGCGATACCTTTGAGGCAAGCGTTTCCTACGATTTTTAGCCCACGGTAAGTTAATATGTCTTATATAGTCTTTGCCCGCAAATGGCGGCCTCAGAGTTTTGACGATGTCATCGGACAGGATAATGTCGTTAAAACCCTGAAGAACGCCCTTTCCTCAAACCGCCTTGCCCACGCCTATATCTTTGCCGGGCCGCGCGGCGTAGGCAAGACATCAACCGCCCGAATTTTAGCGAAATCCTTAAACTGCCAGGGCGGCCCCACGGTCGCGCCTTG
>SCPY01000170.1 GCA_004299495.1 bacterium
TGCCTGCTGGACAGGGGGCATAAAAAAATCAAGGGCCTGAAGGGTTTTCCTTTGGTAGTTAAGCCGGCAACCGGGGGCTCCAGCCTGGGGTTGTCCATAGCGGATAATCCCGCGCAGTTAAAATCAGCTATTAACTCAGCCTTTCAATACGATAAGAAAATCATCGTTGAAGAATATGTCGCGGGCAGGGAAATAACCGTGGGTATATTTGAGGATAGGCCCTTAGAGCCGATTGAGATAAAGCCAAAACAGCGTTTCTTTGACTATAGAGCCAAGTACGCCTCCGGGCAGACTGAGTACATTGTGCCGGCAAGGCTTCCTTTTAAGACCATGGCCCTGCTTAAGCAAGCCGCGCTGAAGGCGCATGCCGTATTAGGATGTTCCTTCTTTTCCCGCGTAGACATTATATTAGCCGCGGATAATAATCCGGTGGTCTTAGAGGTAAATACCATACCCGGCTTTACCGCGACCAGCCTGCTGCCTAAGGCGGCGCTTGAAAGAGGCATACCCTTTACGGAGCTGGTGTCAAGGATATGCCGGCAGGCTTTTCCCGCGAAGGAGCAAACCGAGAGAACTTCCGCCGAGAGAGTGGGGGTTTAGCCGTCCGGGATGAGGCAAATTTTAGGTCAAATGCCGAGAAGAAAAAGCAGAGATTATAAGGTTCCGCTTAAAGTAATCGTACCTTGCGCGATTATCCTGGCGATAGGAACGGTGGCTGCCTTCACCCTCAAGATGTTTTTCACGAGGCATCATTACTTTAAGATCTCCAGGGTAAGTATACAGGGGGCGCAGGATTCGCCTTATGTTGATTTCAAGCGCAGGCTCATCGGTAAGAATATTTTTTCCCTTGACCTGAGGGGGCTCAAGAGGCAGATTGAGGCGGAACAGGAGAATGTGCGCTGCGCCTTTGTCCAACGCAGGCTTCCCGGAGAGCTGTTGTTTTTATTAGAGAAACGTATACCTGTTGCCCAGATAAAGCTTTTGCGATATCATCTTGTGGATAACCTGGCACAGATTATGCCTTATGCCTCTGACCTGGCCTTCGCGGATTTTCCGGTTATCCTGGGGCTGCAGGATAAGATGCAGGGTAAAAAGCCCTATGCCGCTCCTCCGGAGCTGGTAAGGGCCGTAGAGCTGCTTAAGGAAATGAATAGTATTTCCGCTCTCAGCGCTTACAGAATAACCAGGATTAATATCTCTTCCGATAGGACAAATTCGCTCTATCTGCTTGAAGAATCTTCCGGCGGGGAACCCCAAAACGGCTTTTCCCAGGCAACCCCGGTAGAGGTAAAGTTTTCCCCGGATAAACCTATTGAAACAGCCAGGGTGCTCGCCCTGCTCCTAAAAAAACGCTCCCTTCAGACGGTAGAGTATATTGACCTGAAAAACATTGATTCACCGGTGATCCTGGAGAAGAAAGAAAAGAGTTCACGCTAAAAATATGCTCAAAGGCACTTTGTATTGCGCGTTGGATATCACCGCGGGAAAAATAGCCGCCGCGGCGGCGGTTGTAAGGAGTAATAACGCGCTATCTGATATTGTGTGTTCATCGGGCCCGTCCGCGGGCATAAAAGACGGCAGGGTGGCCCAGATGGGCGAGCTCTCGGAATCCGTCTCCCGCGTTCTAAAAGAACTTTCCGGACAGACTGGGCGCAAAATCAAATCTTTATACGCCTGCCTTATCTCGCCGCATATAAAAACTAACCATTCCCGCGGCGCCATTCCTATTTCTGAGCGGTCGCACAAGATTATTACCTCAGGGGATGTCGCCAGGGTGAATAAGCAGGCCTATAGTTTGGGCCTGAATATCCAGGAAGAAGTTTTGCACCAGGCGGCCCAGGGCTATACTATTGATAACCACAATAGGGTGCTTAACCCCGAGGGTCTATACGGGCATAAGCTGGAGGTTGATTTACTTCTTATTACCGCGATGAATACCGACGCGCAAAATATTATTTCGGCGGTAGAGCGCGCGGGTTACCGGGCGCAAGGGCTGGTTTTATCGGCCTATGCCACCGGTCTGGCGGTAGTGCCCGATGCCGATAAAGACAAAGGGTGTGTTTTGATTGATATAGGATTCGATACCACGCAGCTTTTGATTTATAAGGATGGTATGGTGAGGGCCTTTGAGGTTTTTGGCAGGGGCTCAAGCCATATTACCGAAACGCTCTCTAAGGAGTTGAAGCTTCCCGCGGATTTGGCGGAGACGGTTAAAATTTCATACGGTAAGGCCTTTTCACAGCCGGTTTCTTCTGAAACAGAAGTATTAATCAAAAAAGACGGCGCCTATCTGCCGATTAAGCAAAAAGAAGTTTGCGCGGTTATTGAAAGAGAATTGGACGAGCTCTTCTCGGAAATAAAAAAGCGCCTTGAGGCCTATCAGAAGGCATTGGGCCTTCCGGTAGGAATAATTGCCAGCGGAAAAATCGCGGTCTTGGACGGTTTTCTGGAGAGCCTTGAGCGCCACTTTAATCTGCCGGTGCGTTTAGCTAAGATTGACCCTTCGGTTTACCCCCGCCCCGGAGACCTTGCCTACGCGACGGCAATCGGAGCGCTCAGGTATGCCGTATCGCAATCTCCCAGGATAGAGCTTCTGCGCTTGTCTTCCTACGGAAATGCCTTTCAAAAAGTAGCGCATAAGACAAAAGAGATTTACCAGGAATATTTTTGATGCCATTAAGAAGAGAAAAACCCATAACCTCTTTACTGGTTTTCGGGTACCGCCTCGCGCTTTCCCTTCTGGCGGCTCTCTCCCTTATTAGTTTTTTAATCCTTGAGGAGAACATCCGTTCAGAGAAAAGCTCCGCGGCGGTAGTCAATTATAGCGGCAGGCAAAGGATGCTTTCCCAGCGCATCGCGCTGTTATCAATGAGGTTGGCGGCACAGAAAGATATCCCTGTCCGGGATAGTTTACGCGAAGAGTTAAAAAGCGCGATTGAGTTGATGGAAAAAACCCATCAGGGTTTGATTAAGGGTGAATCCTCAATGAATCTTCCTCCCCGGCAATCGCGGGAGGCGGGCGCGCTCTATTTTCTTGGGCCTGTTTCTCTGGATGAGCAGGTGCGCTCGTACATAGGGCAGGCCAGGGCTTTAGTGTCCGCGTCCGCAGGCACGCTCACATTAGAAGATCCTCATTTAGGGCATATCTTAGATGCCTCTGGCGAAAGGCTTATCAGGTCATTAGATAGCGCGGTAGCGCAGTATCAAAAGGAAAGCGAATCGAGGGTTTTGAGGCTTGAGGCCCTGCAGTTCCTTGTCCTGGTTATCGCTCTGTGTATTATTTGCGCTACCGGCATTTTTATTTTTCATCCGCTGGCCGGGCGCATCCGGCTAAAGGCCGAACAGCTGGAAAGGCAAGCCGCCGACCTGTCCGTTTCTAATGAGCGCCTCCAGAAAGAAATGGGAGAGCGCTTAGAGTTAGACGGAAAGCTTATCGCGGCAAATGAATTAAACGACACGCTCTTAAAAACAATTCCCTTTGGCATAGATATCGTTGATGAAGAGGGCGCTATATTGTATTTGAATGAAAAAATGAGAAATCTATTCGGCAGGGAGGCGCTGGGAGAGAAGTGCTATCATCTTTATAAAGACAACAAGCAGCAGTGCGAAAGCTGCCCTCTGGAAAACGGCGTTCAGCTTGGCCAGACAAGGCGCACAGAGGTAAGCGGGGCAATGGGAGGGAGGATATTCTTAATCAGCCATACCGGGATGCTTTACCGGAACAAAAAGGCAATTTTAGAAATTTTTGAAGATATCACGGATTATAAGAATACTCAGGAAAAGCTTGCCCTATCAGAGCGGCTTGCCAGTATCGGCAGGATGGCCGGAGTGATTGCCCATGAATTCAGGAACCAGTTGGCGGTAATGAGAAATGTCGTATATTTCCTCAAAATGAAATTAAAGGATAAAGATGAAAAGGTAACCAGGCACTTGGCGATATTAGATGGGCAGGTGTCTGATACCGAAAGAATTATTGAGAATATTCTTACCTTTGCCAGAAAAAAACAGCCGGAATTACAAGAAATAGATTTGAAGAATCTTTTATTGGAAAGCATCGATAAGGTGAAAATACCCGAAGGCATAGTGTTAACCACGCAAATAGGACAGCCGCCTTTATTGGACGGCGACCCGCTTCAATTGGGCGGCGTATTTGTGAATATAATTTTAAATGCCGTCCAGGCAATGGGGGAAAAGGGTAAATTGCGGGTCGTAGCGGCAAAAGAGGGTAATTACGTTGATATTACGTTTCACGATACGGGAAAAGGCCTGAAAGAAGAAGATAAAACGCGCCTCTTTGAACCATTCTTTTCTACCAAGCCGCGCGGCACGGGGCTGGGGCTGGCTACCGCGAAAATTATTATTGAAGGCCATGGCGGAAGCATTAACATAAAAAGCGATTACGGCGAAGGTGCCGCGGTAACCGTCAGGCTGCCGATGAAAACATCAGCGCGAAAATAGAAGTAAGCCTAAAAAAAGAACGGCTGATTAATATGGAAGATAAAATAAACATTCTTATAGTTGATGATAACGACAAGATGTTAGAAACCCTGCAGGACATACTGGGCGAGGAGGGATATAAAATTACCGCCTGCGCCACGCTTGAAGAGGCCGGAAGCGCTTTAAGCCGGAGGCCATACAATGTGGCTTTGGTTGATCTTAAGCTATCCGGCGGCAGCGGATTGGAGTTGCTCAAAGATATAAGGACAAAGAATGAATCTACCGCGGTTATCCTGCTTACCGCCTACGCCTCTTTAGAGACCGCGCTTGAGGCAATGAAAAGCGGCGCCTTCGGTTATCTCCAAAAGCCCCTGCATATGGAAGAGTTGAAGATGACCATAAAAAAGGCCTTGAGGCAGCAGGAGCTTTCTTTGGAGAACAAAAACCTGATTATAAGGCTCAAGGAACTCAGCCTGAAGGATCCGCAGACCGGTTTGTATAATTACCGCTACCTGATTGAGAGGATGGGTTCGGAATTCGAAAGGGCAAAGAGGTATATCCTGCCCCTGTCTATCATAATGCTGGATATAGATTATTTTAAATCTATCAATGAAGTCTACGGCCATGAGTATGGGGATTATATTCTCAGGGAATTTGCCGAGTATTTGAAGAAATGCGCGCGCACAAACGATATTATTGTGCGTTACGGAGGGGAAGAATTCATAGCGCTTATGCCCGACACCGATAAAGACGGCGCCGGAATTTTCGGCAGGCGATTATTGGAGTTTCTCAAGGAGCACATCTTTGACAGGAAAGGCAATAGAATTAAGCTTAAGATAAGTATGGGCCTGGCCAGTTTTCCGGAAAACGGGATTGACACCGTGACTGACCTTTTAAGCGCGGTGGATAAGGCTATGCGCCAGGCAAAGGAAAAGGGTGGAAACAGGCTGTCGTTATTTAGCAGCGTGACCTCCGAAGAGATAAAAAATATCCTCGCCGACGGCGGCAAGGGGAATGTGGAGAAGCTAAAAAACCGGCTTTTAAAGATGAAGAGCAGGGCTGACCAGGTTGTCCTGGAGTCTATCTTTGCTTTCGCGAAGGCCGTTGAGGCAAAAGATTATTACACGGGAAAGCATTCCGAGAATATGGTTTCTATCGCCACCGAAATTGGCAAGAAACTGCGCCTGGGCCATCAAGATATCGACCATCTTCAGTACGCGGCCATGCTGCATGATTTAGGGAAGATCGGGATTGAGGACAAGATTCTGCACAAAAAGAGCGCCCTGAATGCCGTAGAGCGGGATAAGATAAGGCGCCATCCGCAAATCGGGGCGGAGATTGTCAGGGATATCCACTTTTTGAAGGAGGTGGTCCCGATGATTCTTTACCATCATGAAAGATTTGACGGGTTGGGGTATTCAATGGGATTAAGAGGAAAGGCGATACCTCTGGGCGCCAGGATTATCGCTATTGCCGATGTATATCAGGCATTAATTTCCGATAGGCCCTACCGCAAGGCATACCGCAAAGAAGAGGCGTTAAAGGTTATAAACGAAGGTTCGGGAGCCCAATTTGACCCTGAGATTGTAAAGGCATTCCTGCAG
>SCPY01000171.1 GCA_004299495.1 bacterium
AGGCCCTAGCTTTTTTTGAGGATAAATACGCCTCTAAGGTGCGGCTGGTAGATATCGGTGGATACTCTAAAGAATTATGCGGCGGCACCCACCTGGCAAATTCTTCTTCTCTGGGATTGTTTAAAATAGTTTCCGAGGGCTCAATCGCCAAGGGTATCCGCAGGATTGAGGCGCTAAGCGGCGAGCTTGCCTGGAAGAGGGTAAGAGAGGACGAGGAAAAGATGTTATTCCAGCTTCAGGATAAAATGAACAGCTTGGGGCGGCTGGAAAAAGAACTCGCGCGCTTGAAGTCAGAATCTTTTAGCAGCAGTGTCGGCGCGCTGGTGGAAAATTCAGAGAATCTTAACGGAACAAAGTTAATCTGCAATAAATATCCCGATGTAGAAGCGCAAGGGCTGCGCAAGATAGCGGATTTATTCAAGTCTAAAGCGCCTTCTTACGCGGCTTGCCTCGCGGCATACGGGGCAAGAGGCGCGCAGGTTATCATTGGCTTTTCCGAAGATTTAGTAAAGAAGGGTTTTCTGGCTAATGAGATTATTAAGCGAGTGGCGAAAGAAATTAACGGCTCCGGAGGCGGCAGGCCGCAGATGGCGCAGGCAGGTTCAGGTGATGCCCAGGGCATTGACAGGGCAATAGCGGCGTTTAAAGAAATCGTCCGCGGCGCGCTGCTCAAAAAATAACGGCGATATGAAAGTAATAAGATACGGCTCAAAGGAATTGGAGAAGATTTACAACCGCACCCTTTACCGCAGCCATAAAACTGTTTCCCGGGTGGCTAAAATCCTTGATGATATCCGCCTAAACGGGGACGCGGCGCTAATCCGCTATACCAAGAAATACGATAAGGCGTCTTTAAGCCCAAAACAAATTAAGGTGAGTCAGGCGGAGATAAGCGGCTCATACCAGAATATCAGCCCGGATTTTGTATCTTCTCTTAAACTGATAATTGATAATGTAACCAGGTTTTATAAGCGGCAGATTAAAAAGCCCTGGAGGATTAAAGACAAGGACGGCATAGTCCTGGGAGAGCAGTTTACCCCGTTAGATTCGGTGGGCATATACATACCCGCGGGCCAGGCGCCGCTGGTGTCCACGGTGTATATGACAGTGCTTCCGGCAAAAATCGCCGGAGTAAAAAGGATTGCCTTAATAAGCCCTCCCAATAAATTTGGGCATATCAATCCGCATATCCTGGTGGTCGCGGATTTATTGAAGGTGGATGAAATCTACAAGGCCGGCGGCGCCCAGGCAATCGCCGCGTTTGCCTACGGAACAAAGACAATTCCCGGCGTGAATAAAATTGTCGGACCGGGTAACGTGTATGTAACCGAGGCAAAGCGCCAGGTGTATGGTTGCGTGGATATTGATATGCTTGCCGGGCCAACGGAATTAGTGATTATTGCCAATCGTTATTCCGATTACGGGTGTATAAAAGCCGACCTTATGGCGCAGGAAGAGCATACCGGCGGCCTGTCTATCCTGATTACCACCTCAAAGGCTCAGAGCCGGCAATTCCGCCAGGAGGCGGGAAAGGGGTATGTCATCCTGGTCAAGAACCTGCGGGAGGCGGCGGAGGTGGCAAATAAAATCGCCCCCGAGCATCTGGAGATTCTGGTTAAGAATCCGTTTAAGATATTAAAAGACATCAGGAACGCGGGAGCGGTGTTTCTGGGCCATTACAGCCCTACGGCAGTCGGCGATTATGTGGCAGGCCCCAGCCACGTCCTGCCGACGAGCGGAACCGCGAGATTTTTCTCAGGCTTATCTCTGGCGGATTTTGTCAAGTCCAGCCATATTATCAGTTATTCAAAGAAAGCGCTTGAGGGGATGCGCCAGCCGCTGGAAAAAATTTCTTCTATTGAGGGGTTAACTAAGCACCTGGAGTCCATTAAAATAAGGTTTGAATAGAGGGCCAGACAATGACAAAACCAAGGAAGGCAAGCGTCAACAGAAAGACCAGGGAGACGCAAATCAGCGTAAAATTAAACATCGACGGCAAAGGTAAGGCCGGCATAAACACCGGCATAGGAATTTTAGACCATATGCTGGAATTATTCGCTTTTCACGGTTTGTTTGACCTGGAGATTTCCGCCAAAGGCGATTTAAAAGTGGACATACACCACACTAACGAGGATATTGGTATCGTTTTGGGTGAGGCCTTTAAGCAGACATTGCAGGACAAGCGAGGAATCAAGCGATTCGGCTCTGCGTCTGTGCCGATGGAAGAGGTATTGGCTAATGTAGCGGTAGATATTAGCGGAAGAGGATTTTTAGAACTGAATGTGGAAAGTAATAAACGTACCAATAGAACTATTTCAAGGGAGAGCCAAGGCTATAATGAGAAAGACGCGGAGCATTTTTTTGATGCCCTCGCGAAACATCTGGGAATGAACCTGAATATAGGAGTTGGGCCTTATAATCCGGATTTGCACACCACCCTTGAGCCAATCTTTAAGGCATTGGGGCTATCTCTATGCCAGGCCACCCGGATTGAGCCGCGCAGGGTTGGCGTGCCTTCCACAAAAGGTATCATAGACTAATCCAATGCTGGCGATTATTGATTACGGTATGGGGAATCTGCGCAGTGTCTCCAAGGCATTGGAGGCATCAGGCGCTAAAGAAGTAAAGGTAGTTTCTCAGCCAAAAGAAATCCTTAAAGCCGACAAGATTGTCCTTCCCGGAGTAGGGGCAATGGCTGAGGCGATTTCCGCTTTAAGAAAGCTAAATCTGATAGAGCCGATAAAGGAGAGCATTTTTCGAAAACCATTTTTGGGAATTTGCCTGGGCTTGCAGCTTCTCTTTACGGAGAGCGAAGAAGGGGGAAGGGTAAAGGGTTTGGGGATTTTTAAAGGAAAGGTGAAGCGCTTTTCCGGACGGCTCAAAGTGCCGCATATGGGATGGAACCAAATCAGAGTTAAGAGCTCTTATATTTTAAGAAATATTCCGGATAATTCTTATTTCTATTTTTGCCATTCCTATTACGTGGTTCCCGAGGATAAATCCATTATCGCAAGCAACACAGATTATGGATTGGAATTTGTCTCATCCATCAGCAAAGATAATCTCTTTGCCTGTCAGTTTCATCCCGAAAAGAGCCAGGCGGCGGGATTAAGGTTGTTAAAAAACTTTGTAAGGCAATAAGATGATTATAATTCCTGCGATTGACCTGAAAGACGGAAAAGCGGTAAGGTACAGAAAAGGAAAGTACGAGAAAAAGGTTTATTCTTCTAATCCGGTTGAGGCCGCGCTGGAGTGGCAAAGGCAGGGCGCTCAGTTTCTGCACCTGGTGGATTTAGACGGCGCCTTTACCGGCAAACAAAAGAACCTTAAGCTGATTGAGAAAATTACCCGTTCACTCAAGATTCCTGTTGAAGTAAGCGGCGGGGTAAGGGCGCTGGATGTTGCCGAAAAAATCTTCAATTTTGGCGCCAAAAGGGTGATCCTGGGGACCCGGGCAATTGAGGATATTGGCTTTCTTAAGGCCTGCATTAAAAAATTCGGGGCTAAAGTTGCCTTAAGCCTGGATGCTTCCGGGAGTATGCTTGGTTTATATGGCTGGAAGAAGCAGACAGCTATCAATCTTGGGGCTTTCATAAAGAAATTGGAGGCATTGCGCTTAAAGACGATTGTCTATACCGATAGGCAGCGCGACGGAACATTACAGGGGTTAAATATTACCGCGATCAAGAAGATGCTGAAGTCAACCTCTATTGATATGATAGTTTCCGGAGGGGTAGCGTCCTTAGATGATATAAAAAAGCTTTCGCGGCTTAAGCTTCCCAACCTAAGAGGTGTTATTGTGGGCAAGGCCTTATATGAAAAAAGATTTTCTTTAAAAGACGCGCTGGATATTTTATCTATAAAACCGCCCACTAAACATGAATAATTATCGGCGCAGAACCACTTCCCGCCTCGTAGGCGGGAAAGGTTTGGTTTGGGGATAGGTTATGTTAACCAAGAGGATAATTCCCTGCCTGGATGTGAAAGACGGGCGGGTGGTTAAAGGGGTAAGGTTTTTAGGGCTCAAAGACGCGGGAGACCCGGTAGCGATTGCCAAGCGCTATGAAAAAGAGCAGGCGGATGAGCTTGTTTTTCTGGATATTACCGCCAGCCACGAGAAAAGAAAGATTATTTTAGAAGTAGTTAGGGAAACCGCGGAGAATATTTTTATGCCCCTTACCGCGGGGGGAGGGGTGAGCGATTTATCCGATGTGCGCGATTTGCTCAATGCCGGAGCGGACAAGGTTTCTATAAACAGCGCGGCAGTCAAAAATCCGGATTTGATACGCGAGGCGTCGCGCAAATACGGAAGCCAATGTATTGTGGTTGCCATAGATGCCAAGGCTGACGGCGAAAAATGGGAAGTGTATATTAACGGCGGCCGGACCCCAACCGGGTTGGATGCGGTTAAGTGGGCGATGAATGCGGAAAAATCAGGCGCCGGAGAAATCCTGCTTACCAGTATGGATTATGATGGCACAAAAAAGGGGTATGATTTGCCTCTGACCAGGGCTGTGTCAAAGGCGGTAAATATTCCCATAATCGCATCAGGCGGGGCAGGATGCCCGGAAGATTTTTACCGGGTATTAACTAAGGCAGGCGCGGACGCGGCGTTAGCCGCGTCTCTGTTTCATTATCAAGAATTGACCATTAAGGAAGTTAAGAATTATCTTAAAAAAAGAAAGGTTGCGTTGAGATGCTGAACTTAAAGAAGCTTAGTTTAAAATTTGATAAAAACAGATTGATCCCCGCGATTATTCAGGATTATAAAAATAGCGAAGTACTGATGCTGGCGTATATGAATGAGCAGTCTCTAAAGCGCACCATAAAATCAGGAAAGACCTGTTTCTGGTCGCGCTCCAGGAAAGAGTATTGGGTCAAAGGAGAAACCTCGGGCCATTTTCAGTTTGTAAAAAGCATCAGCTATGATTGCGACGCGGATGCCTTATTAATCAAGGTGCGCCAGGTGGGCGCGGCCTGTCATACCGGCAACAGGTCATGTTTTTTTAGAAAATTTGGTAAATCATAAATGTTTTTTCCCTCAAAACAGGAATTCATAAAATTATCCGGGAAGGGCAATCTTATCCCGGTTTGTAAAGAGATTTCCGGAGATTTGGAGACACCGGTATCCGCGTTCTTGAAGCTTTCCGCGAAAAGCGACTACAGCTATCTTTTGGAATCTGTGGAAGGGCAGGAAAAAATTGCCAGGTTTTCCTTTTTGGCTTACGAGCCAATGCGGGTGATAGTGATAAAAGGAAAAAGATTGGAGATTCTTTACCGGGGCGCGGGAGGGCGATTTGAGGATGTGAAATTTATTGACTCTGAAGACCCGTTTCAGGCCATAAAAGAAATCATGTCCGCGTTCACAGCGGTTAAGATTGAGGGTTTCCCTAAGTTTTGCGGAGGGCTCGTCGGATATATCGGTTATGGCATGGTGCGTTTTTTTGAGGATGTCCCGGAAAAAAATCCCGATACCCCGGGTATAGCGGACTCCATATTCTTGCTGAGCGACACTCTGCTCGTGTTTGATCATCTCAAACACAGGGTAAAAATTATTTCCTGCGCTTACCTGAAGGATAAGAGCCCGGCGGCTATCCTTAAGGCCTATAATAAATCCACGCGGCGGATTGATGAGATCATCAAAGCGCTAAAAGAGCCGGCCCGGGAAGCGGGCGCGCGGAAAGGAAAAAAACTTGAAGTTTCATTTGCCACAAAAAGAAGGGCCTTTTTGGATATGGTGCGAAGGGCAAAGGAATATATCAGGAAGGGCGACATTATCCAGGTGGTGCTTTCGCAGGTCTTAACCGCCAGGAGCGCGGACGCCCCTTTCAATATTTACCGGAAATTAAGGAGCCTTAATCCTTCGGCATATATGTTTTACCTGAAATTGAAAGATTTGCATCTGATTGGCTCTTCGCCGGAAATGCTGGTCCGCTGTGAAGACGGCCTGGTTACTACCAGGCCCATTGCCGGAACCCGCCCCAGGGGATCCGGAGACGAAGAGGATAAAAGATTAGAGAGGGAGCTGCTTGCCGATAAGAAGGAAAGGGCGGAGCATATTATGCTGGTTGATTTAGGCAGGAACGACTTAGGCAGGGTCTGCAGGTTTGGCTCTGTGAAGGTGCTTGAGTTTATGCGTATTGAGAGATATTCCCATGTGATGCATATTGTCAGCGAGGTCCAGGGAAGATTGAGGCGGGGTAAAGATGTTTATGATGTCCTGAGGGCCTGTTTTCCCGCCGGGACGGTTACGGGAAGCCCGAAGGTCAGGGCAATGGAAATTATAGATGAGCTGGAAAGCTCATCCCGCGGCCCGTACGCGGGAGCGGTGGGTTATTTCAGCTTCTCCGGCAATCTGGACACCTGCATTACCATCCGCACGATTGTGGTTAATAAGGGCATTGCCTATGTCCAGGCAGGAGCGGGGATAGTCGCGGATTCTCTCGCGGAAAGTGAATACCAGGAAACGCTTAATAAAGCAAAAGCGCAGTTAGAGGCATTGTAAAAAGGAGGAAAAATGGCAGTTGCGGTGAGGTTGCGTAAGATTGGAAAAGCGGCAAAAAACAGATATTACTTTAAGGTTGGGGTGATTGATGAGCAGAAAAGCCGGGACGGCAGGATACTGGAAGATATCGGCATATATGAACCGGCAAAAAAAGACAATAACTTCAAAATAAACAAAGAACGTTTTGATTACTGGAAATCAAAAGGCGCGGTTATATCTGACACCGTCAAGAGCCTGATTAAAAAAACAGCCGGTAAATAATAGGATGCGCCCGTAGCCCTAATCTATAAGGAGGTTTTATGCCGCAACAGGCCGTTAATCCGCTATTACAGTTTTTTCCGCTTATTACGATTATGCTTATTTTTTACTTCCTCCTTATCAGGCCTCAGCAAAAGTCTGAGAAACAGCGCAAGGAGATGCTAAAAAATATCAAGAAAAACGACGAAGTGGTCACCGCGGGGGGAGTTCATGGGGTGGTAGTGAATGTAAAAGATAAGACCGTGTCCCTTCGCGTTGACGATAATGTAAAAATGGAAGTTGACCGTGAGGCGATTTCCCGCGTAGAAAGGGCGGCGTAAGATGTCCAAGAAGAACATCAAATACAGGGTTTTGGCGATATTAGCATTGCTGGGTGCTTCTATCTGGACAGGTTTTCCTTTATCTAAAAGAATAAATCTGGGGCTGGACCTAAAAGGCGGAATGCACCTGGTGCTGCGGGTTGACTCTTCCAAAGTAGCGCCTGAACACAGATATGACGCGGTAGAGCGCGCCCTTGAGGTCATCCGCAGCCGCATTGACCAGTTTGGCGTAGCTGAGCCGCTTATCCAGCGCCAGGGGGCCGATCAGATTATAATTCAGCTTCCCGGGGTGACTGACAGGGAGCGCGCCAAGGAGCTTATCGGAAGGACCGCGCTTCTTGAATTTAAGCTGGTAAATGACGGCCCTAAGGCGCTGGAAGAGGCAGCTGCCGGAAATATCCCCGAAGGTTTTGAATATGTAAAAGACGAAGACAACAGGCCGATTTTATTAAGCAAGGCCGCGTCCATGACAGGAGAGGCGATAAAGGATGCCGGCGTTGGTATGGATGAGTATGGCTTGCCTTCGGTAAAATTAGAATTTAACGAAAAAGGCATTGACGCGTTCTCTAAGGTTACATCCGAGCACATCGGTGAAAGGCTGGCCATTGTGCTTGACGCAAAAGTTCACTCCGCTCCGGTGATACGCTCTAAAATAGACTCCGGCCAGGCGGAGATTACCCGCGGCGCGGGATTTAGCCCGGAAGAGGCAAACGATTTGAGGATAGTTTTGCGCAGCGGCGCTTTGCCCGCGCCTATGGTGATAGAGGAAGAGCGTACTATCGGCCCTCTGTTGGGGGCGGATTCTGTGGCAAGCGGCGTTAAGGCCAGTATTATCGGCAGCGCGATGGTTTTCGGTTTTATGTGCCTGTATTATTTTCTTTCAGGATTTATCGCCAGCATTGCCCTCATTTTTAATTTCCTGATCATCCTTGGCTACATGGGATTTTTTAACGCCACCCTAACCCTGCCGGGAATAGCCGGTATTGTCCTTACCCTGGGAATGGCGGTAGACGCCAATGTGCTTATTAACGAGCGCATCCGCGAAGAATTAAAGCTCGGCAAATCCATTTATGCCGCGATTACCGGCGGTTATGCCAAGGCGTTTAGCGCGATATTTGATTCTAACCTTACCACCCTCATAGCGGCCTTCTTTTTATTTCAGTTCGGCACCGGGCCTATCCGGGGTTTTGCCCTTACCCTGACTGTGGGTTTGATGGCAAGTATGTTTACCGCGATATTTGTCACCCGCACTATCTTTGAGATTTTATTGCTGAATCCCAATTTTAAACAGCTGAAGATGCTGCGCTTAATCGGAGAGACGAGGCTTGACTTTATCGGTAAGCGAAAGGTGTTTTACGCGCTTTCAGCGATTGTAATTGTTATTGGCCTGGCCGCTTTTTTCAAGAAAGGAAAAGATGCCTACGGCATAGATTTCTCCGGAGGCCAGATTCAGGAGTATCAGTTTCAAAATCCCGTTACGCCTGAACAGATGCGCGGGATATTAAAAGACGCCGGGATTTCCGATGCTTCTATTCAGCAGTTTAAAGAAGACCCCAGGATAATGATAATCCGCACCGGCTCCGATACGCAGGAGCAATTGTCCCTGAAGTTTAAGGACACATTAAAGGATAATCCGTTTAACCTTATGCGCGTGGAAAAGGTCGGGCCTGTGGCAGGCGCGGAGCTGCGCAAAAAGGCGGTCCTTGCTCTTTCCGTTTCGCT
>SCPY01000172.1 GCA_004299495.1 bacterium
TGCTACAATTTTATTATATCTAAAATACAGCCATAAGCAATCAAATTCGGCTTTTAGATAGTCCCGTACTCCATATTATTGCTTCATTATCTCCCGGATTTCTTCCAGCCTCTGCCGCCAGGACTTTACCTTCCTTAAAACAATTCGCTGCTGCGTATCTCTTGGCAGCTTATCAAAGAATTCCTTAATCTTCGGGTATTCTTCTTTTGGAACCTCAATACGCTTGTGCCTGGATATTTCGCGGATTATTACTTTGTCCTTATCCCGCCTGTATTCTCTTTTCACGCTAAAAAACCCGATGTCTTTCTCAAAATCTTTCGGTATTGAAAGAGCCCGGAATCCCTTGGGCGTCTGGTAGGTTGTTATAGTCTCATCGCAAATATTTCCCGGGTAAAATATGGAGTTATCCCTCTTATCTTTGGTAAACTCAATTGCCCTTTGATAGCCGGCAATATCCAAGACTATCATGCCATCGCTGACCAGGTACGCGTCGCGCCGCCTGACTTTAATATAACTCTTTAATCGTCCGTATCTGCTGTCAAAATTCTCCCAGCGGCGCTCAAGGACCTCTCCGCCGTCCGCTAACATCGCATTCAGGCGTTGATATAAATCTTCTTTCTGGGTATTATCGAGGCCTTTCATCTCCTCTCTTGTTTCAATAGAATCGTCCAGGGTCCAAAGAGAAGTTATTTCCGATAAAGCTGAACCGTCGGAATTTATCACGGTATTTATATCTTTTCTTGCATACGTTCTCTGCTGGGAAAACATCGGCAATCTTTCAAACCTGCCTCCCTCTTGCGTGATAACAAACGTATACGCGTTCTGATAATACAGGGGGTATTCACCGATATCAAATCCCTTAAGCTGCGGATCAACGAAGAAACTTCCCCCTTTTTCGTCTTTGACTAAAACTATAACGTGATCAAATAACGTAGGCATGGGCAGATCGTGCTTTGGGTCGGTAATGGAAAATTCATCCTGGAATAACGCGACATTTGACTCAATCCCGGCAACTTTAAACATAGCCACGCAAAGAAGCGCGAGGTCTTTGCAATCTCCATATTTATTCTTAAAGACTTCATCCGTAGGATGCGGCTCTAAGGAATACTGGCCTAAAGACATTGAGACGTAGCGGAAGTTATCCTGAATATACTCCAGAATAGCCCTCGTCTTATCCTTGAGGGCAACTTTACCCGCGATAGCCTTCCCTGCCGCGGATTCTATGTCCGGGGTAATTCTTAGATTCTTCTGTACTAAAGCATAGTACCAATTAGAAATATCTTTCCAGCTCTTGATGGATGAAAACTCAACCCCCTCTATCACATCTTCTATCCGCGGCGGCGGAACATAGTCTTCAGCCTTACTGTCATCATAAGCATCACGCATCTCCCAGGCATATGTAATGTCCGCGCGGCCATGGGTGATTTTCGGTTTATGCGTCAGATTAAATTCTTTATATTGGATACCCAGCTTTTTTGAAAAGATAAATGTTGCCCTGTAAAGCTTCACAGGGGCCTTCGGAATGAAATAAAGCTCCTTCCAAAAGGCATTCTTAATTTGCGATCCCTTAGATTCAATAATCACTTTGTATTCTATAATTGACCCAACATTAACCTCAGGCAGCGTAACCATCCTGACCATCGCGTTTGAATAAATAGGATAAGGCGCATAGGGGCTTATGTCGTTGATCTTCGTATACCTGTGCCTCCTGCCGTCGGAAGTTATCGTGTGGGCGGAAAGCTCCATTATTCTGTCCCTTTCCTTATCATACGGTATCGGTATTTCACCCATAGAGCGGGCACCTTCTTTAAGGATCTTTATCTTCCTATATTGCTCCCTCCTGTAAGACCAATCCTCGTTAACTTTGACAGTTTCCCCCTGCTCAAGAAATATAAAATCTTTGTCCTGGTGCTTTTCTTCAAAGCTTTGCTTCCGCTCTTCGGCAAAAACTAACCCAACGCAAAGACTGGTTGCCGCTATGAGTATGATTAATTTCTTCATCTTATCCCCAAATAAACAAAAAACCCCCGCTGGGCGTATTTTGCCTAACGAAGGTTTTTCTTTTTTAACGTCCGGGATTTATCCCTTCCAACTCGGGACGATTTTAGTCTTCCTATTGCGTTAATTTATCATAATTGCTTGATTTGTCAATGTTTTTGTCATATACGCTTATACGCTAAGGAAGCTTAATGGACAGCTATATTTTTGCGCCATTTTTGCTTAACTGCTAAAATAAACTTACGGACCGCTCCTTAAACTCATAGATGCGCGGGTCAAATATGATGTCGCTGCGGGTTACCGGGCGCTTAAACCTTATGCCATCCAGGCAGGTGCACCTGCTCAACGCGACATATAACTGACCGTGAGTAAACGCGCCTCTCCCCAGGTCAATTATGACCTTATCGAAAGTCTGGCCCTGGCTTTTATGAATGGTTATGGCCCAGGCCAGCTTTATGGGATATTGCGTGAAGGTTCCCACAACATCATCTTCTATCTTATCTTCATCCTCGTTGTAACTATACTCAATCTTCTGCCACTTAACGATAGGAACATCGCATGCGCGCCCGCTGATATCCACGACTATCGAATCTTTCGATAGAGCTACGACTTCCGCAAGCGTACCGTTCACCCATTGCCTGGCAGGATCATTTTTTATCAGTATTACCCGCGCGCCTTTTTTAAGCTTTAAAGATGTGTCAGTCGGATACATAGACTCTTCGAATTTGCCGGATGCCACAGCCTCGTATGTAATCTCTTTACCGGGAAGTTCCGATAAACGCTCCTGGTTTATTGTGTTTGCCAGGCTGTTGGTCGTTGTCAGAATCACCGTCTCGTCTTTCTTAGAAACCGCTATATCTTTCTTCACCCTCTTGTTTAATATATCCAAATCCTCTTTAGTATGATCCTTATTCCTGACCCTGTTTAAGAGCTCCATAAACGAACTGTCTTTTTGCCTATATATAGTCGACAGCTCGATGGACCTGATATTGCAATCGTTAAATACTTTAGCGCTAAAGAAATATGGGCTTGGATATCGTTCTTCCAGTAACTCCCTTGTTTCACTCTCGACCACAGGAGATAGCTGATAAAGATCTCCAAAAAATACCATCTGGACTCCGCCAAACGGCGTCTTCATTCTGCCGCGGTTGAGACGTAGCGCATAATCAATCCCATCCATTAGGTCTGAGCGAACCATCGATACCTCGTCTATTATTACCATCTCGAGATTCTCGATCAGGCTCTTGTCTCTAAGGCGACTTATGGCATCCTTTTGAATGATTTTTGGAGGCAACCTAAAGAAAGAATGAATCGTCTGGCCGCCTACATTGATGGCCGCGACACCTGTAGGGGCTAACACGATTATCTTTTTGCCGGTATTAGCCTTAAAATATTTCAGGAGAGTCGATTTTCCGGTACCCGCCTTACCCGTGATAAAAAGGCATTCCCTGGTACGCTCCATAAGATCAAATGCTGCCTTGAATTCATCATTTATATCAAGATGCTCCGGAAGATAGTCTCTTGTTATTGTCTTATCGGCATGGATTTTCATGGAATTTCTTTGACTTGGGTTATTTTTTCTCGGTAAGTTAGCATTAGATCGCAACCCCTAATATTCTCTCTACGAATACCATTTGATATCCGACTGATAAGAGTCCTAGGCTTATTATGTCTTTCGCTAATATGCGCCAGAAAGACGTGCTTTAGAGCCATTCTTTGCTCTAACCCAAAGAATATGATCCGGCATTACTTCTAAATCTAAGGCTAAACTTTGGCGTTATTCAGCAAGATTCACTTGCGTAATACGATCGATTTTATTGACGATTATACGATACGGCATACATGCACTTTTTAACCATGCTAACATTTGTCGGTCAGGGGCTGTTGCTCCAACATACGCATCCGCTAGAACAAAAATAGCTTTAAGTGAAGACCGGCCGGAAAGATAACAGTCAATCATATGCTTCCGGTTATCTTTTTCTTTTATTGAAACAGCGGCAAAACCATAACCCGGAAGATCAACAATCCATTTACCATTATATATGGAAAATACATTAATTGTGCGGGTTTTGCGGGGAGTTTTTGAAATCTTAGCAAGCAAACGACGGCCACAAAGCGCATTTACAAGCGAGCTTTTGCCCACATTCGATCGAACCACAAAAGCAACTTCCGCCTGGGCATCTTCAAGCTTATGCGCTGAATTAACGCATACATGAAATTATGCGGCATTAAAAACACTTGCGTTTGTTGTTTAATTTATATATTAAGATCAATTTTCTCATCATTCCGCTAATTCTGCCAAATAATCCCATCGCTCGTATGCCTTTTGCAGTTCCTCGGACAGATGTGCTGACCTGGCTTTGGCTTGGCTGATTTCCGCTTGGTCGCGTTGGTAAAAAGAAAAATCCGCGAGCAAGCCATAGAGCATTGCCTGCTCCTCTTCTAATTTCTCGATTCTTAAAGGGAGGCCGTCTAACTCCTGCTGTTCTTTATGGGTGAGCTTACGCGCAACAACAGGTTTTATTTTCTTTAAAGTAGATTTTTTGACTTCGATCTTTAACGGCTCTGGTTTTGATACCGGCTGACGTTGGTTCAGCCAGTCATCATAGCCTCCGGGATATGCATTAATGATACCGTCGCCTTCAAAAACAATAGTAGAAGTAACCACGTTATTCAAAAATGTGCGGTCGTGGCTGACTAAAAGCAACGTGCCGGGATACTCAAGGAGCAATTCCTCAAGAAGCTCCAAAGTCTCAATATCCAGGTCATTGGTGGGCTCATCCATCACCAGCACATTAGAGGGCTTGGAAAACAGCCGCGCCAGAAACAGGCGGTTACGCTCTCCTCCGGAAAGGACCTTTACCTGCGTACGGGCCCGGTCAGGCGTAAAAAGAAAATCCTGCAGATATCCCAAGATATGCCTGGGTTTACCGTTAACGATTATAGTCTCGCTTTCGTCGTTTATATTCTCGGCAACCGTCTTTTCCTCATCCAGCTGCTCGCGCAGCTGATCGCAATAAGCGACCTCTAAGTCTGTTCCCAGGACGACTTTCCCTCCCTGAGGGCTAAGCTTACCTAGCAATAGACGCAGCAGCGTAGTCTTGCCGCTGCCATTGGGGCCGATCACCCCAATCTTATCCTGACGCATGATCTGGGCAGAGAAATCCCTGATCAAACACTTATTGCCGTAACTAAAACTCACTTGGCTGGCCTTGACCACCCTGTGCCCGGAAATAATTGATTTTTGCGCACGCATACGCACCTGGCCTTCCTGCTTGCGCTGGGTTTTCTTCTCTTCCCTTAATCGCTTAAGAGCATTGGCCCTTCCTTCATTACGCTTCCTTCTGGCCTTGACTCCCTGGCGGATCCATATTTCTTCCTCGGCTAATTTTTTATCAAAACGATTCCACGTTGATTCTTCGATATCCAATGCCGCTTGTTTGCGCTTAAGGAAAGTATTGTAATCGCATGCCCAGCTGTAAATCTTTCCGCGCTCAAGCTCAACAATCCTGGTCGCTGTATGTGTCATGAACATCCGGTCATGGGTAACGAAGAAAATTGTTCCAGGATAGTTAGAAAGAAATCCCTCCAGCCAATTAATTGAATCAATATCCAGGTGATTAGTGGGTTCATCAAGAAGCAAAACCTCAGGCCTTAAGACAAGAGCCCGGGCTAAAAACACCCGGCGTTTCTGGCCTCCGGAGAGGCTTTTAAAATCCATCTCCCCGTCAAGCTTCATCCGATCGATAACATATTCAACCTGATTGTTAACATCCCAGCTACCGGTACAGTCTAATTCAGTTTGCAAATCGTCCAGCTGTTTTAATAATTCCGGAGTGTGTTCTGTATGAAGCCGATGGGCAACCTGGTGATACTGACTCAAAAGATTGGCGCGCTCCCCCAGGCCAGAAAGGACAATATCAAAAACACTTCCCTCCGTATCAACCGGTACTTCCTGCGGCAGATGCGTCACCTGGATGCCCTCTTGGCAGATGATTTTTCCTTCGTCAAGCGCAAGCTGGCCAACCATTATCTTCATCAGGGTGGTTTTGCCTGCCCCGTTTCGGCCAAGCAGAGCAACCCGCTCCCCGGACTCAAGCTGCAGGCTTAACCGGTCAAAGATAAGCGGGCCGTTAAATTTAAGAGTAGCTTCCTGTATACTGATTAATGCCATACAATTGCAATTTCCCTTTAATAGTTAAAGAGGTCATTGAGCGAATAATTCTTTTCTGTGGCTTTATTCAAGGCATTAAGGATCTTTAACTGCGCGCGCGGAGTTAACCTCCTACCCTTTGCGGCACGAGCAACCATCTTGTGCGAAATCTGCTCTGTTGAATTCTTCACAAGGACATTTGGCTTTAGCCCGTACCCAGCCATAATCTTCGCGATCGGCTGCTCGCCAAGATCCCTTTCTATATCATTAAACTTACCAATTCCCATAAAACCCTCGGAAGCCGCCCATATTTTATCTTAAACCGAATAATCCAGCCTGCGCAATTCGACCGCGGCTTTCTCGCGCTGGTCACCCTGCAGCTCAATTGCGCGATCTTTTACCGTTCCGCCCGTACCAAAGGTACTCTTTAACTTCATAGCCAACTTCTCAAGCTGCTCTTGGCTTAAAGGCAAGCCATAAATTATGGTTACGCCCTTATTTTTTCTACCCGCGGTCTCATGTCTTATCTTTACCTTACCGCTGACTTCAGGCAAAGCGTTCCTTCGTAACTCACGGCAGACGCACCCCTTGACTGGCTTAGAACAATCAGGACAGATTGAGCCACTGTCAGTGGAATAAACAGGATGGGAATCAGCAATATCTTTCATATTTTAAGTATCAGATTGCGCATAAATGAAGAAAGGCCCGGCCATATGCTATAGCCGGGCCTTGTTACATCAAGGTTACATCTTTACTACGTTTGTTGCCTGGGGCCCTTTTGGGCCCTGCTCGATTTCAAATTGGACTGCCTGTCCTTCGCTTAAAGATTTGAAACCTTCACCCTGGATCGCCTTGTGATGCACAAAACAATCCTTGCTTCCGTCATCAGGCGTTATAAATCCATAGCCTTTTTGATCGCTGAACCACTTCACTTTTCCTTGTGCCATTATCAGCTACCTCCTTCCATTAAGATTTTAGCAAATAATGGCAGAAAGAAAAACCGCAAGGTGAATTATTTATACCTTGCGGTTACAAACTTCTACTCACCTATTTACTATATATTTAGTATACCCTAACCAACCCTCTTTGTCAAGACATTCTAATGCGTCTGCGCATAATTTTACTTTAATGGCAGTATTACATTATATTCCTTATTCCTTCTCCCTCCAAATCCTCGCCCCTAATTTCTGCAGTTTTAGCTCTAAGTTCTCATAGCCGCGGTCAAGATGGTAAATGCGCGAGACCTCGGTGCGCCCCTTTGCCACCAAACCCGCCAAAACCAGCGCCGCCGAGGCGCGCAGGTCGGATGCCATTACCGGCGCTCCGGAAAGGGATTTTTTCCCTTCAATAATAGCATGGGGGCCTTCGCGCATAATATTCGCCCCCATGCGGTTAAGCTCTGCCACGTGCATAAACCTGTCCGGATAAATCTTTTCGGTAATTACGCTGATGCCCGGGGTAACGCTCATCAAAGTCATAATCTGCGCCTGCATATCCGTAGGAAACCCGGGATAAGGCAGCGTGGTGATATTGACCGGCTTTAGCGCTCTTCGCGGCCTTATCCTTATCCCTCCGTCAACGTCTTCTATCCTTATCCCCGCTTCCTGGAACTTATCCAGGGCCGCGGATAAATGCTCCCGGAATGCTCCCCGGATAAAACAATCACCCTGGGTAATTGCCCCGGCAAGGATTAATGTCCCTGCCTCAATGCGGTCCGGAATTACCTGGTAGTCAGTTCCGTGGAGATGGCGCACGCCTTCTATTTCAATGCAGGGAGTCCCCTGGCCACTGATTTTAGCTCCCATCTTATTTAAGAAATTAGCCAAGTCTACCACCTCCGGCTCGCAGGCCGCGGATTCAATGACCGTCTTTCCCCTGGCTAATACCGCGGCCATCATTACATTATCCGTAGCCAGCACTGATGATCCGAATGCTCCTCCTAAATACATAGGCGCGCCGCGCAGCTCTTTTGCCTCGGTGTCCACATAACCCGCCTGAATATTTACCTTTGCCCCCAGCGCCTTTATGCCTTTTATATGCAGGTCAACCGGCCTGACCCCGATAATGCATCCGCCGGGTAAAGAAACCTTGGCCCTTTTCATCCGACCCAGAAGAGGCCCTAATACGCAAAAAGAGGCCCGCATCGTGGAGACTAATTTATACTCCGCGGTAAAGCTCTTAATATTCTTTGCCTCTATGGTAACTTCGCCGTTAGAGAATTCCGCCTGCGCCCCCAGGGAGCGCAGGATCTTGATCATCGTGTTCACATCCCGCAGATTGGGGACATTTTTTATACGGCAGCGCTCAGAGGTTAAAAGGCAAGCCGCCAAAAGCGGCAGGGCGGAATTCTTCGCTCCGCTTACGGTGACCGTGCCTTTTAAAGGAACCGCGCCCTCAATAATGAGTTTATCCATATTTTTTAGCCTTTAGCTGTCCGATTATTACCCTGTCTATATTATTGTAATCTTTCACTACCCTTATTATCTCAAAACTGCCTGTTTTATCAAAAATATTTTTTATTTCAGGAAGCTGCTTATAGCCTATTTCCATTATCAGCAAGCCGTCATTATTTAAAAATTGCGCCGCCTCAGCAATGATTCGCCGGTAAAAATCCAGGCCGTCGCTTCCTCCATCCAGGGCAATGCGCGGCTCATAGCTTATTTCTCTCTGCAAACCCTTAATATCATCTTCCGGAATATAGGGAGGGTTGGAAACAATAAGGCCATAGCTCCTGCCTGACAGCTCCGGGCTGCTAAATAAATTGCTTTGAACAAAGTTAATTCTCTCCTCAGTTCCATTAAGCAGCGCATTCTCCTTAGCCGCGGATAAAGCATCGCTTGAAATATCCACCGCGGTTATTTTAGCCTGGGGGAGAAATTTCGCCAAACTTACGGCAACACATCCAGACCCGGTACCTAATTCTAAAATTTCTACCGCGGACTGCAGGCCCAAGTCCGGAGACTGTTTTATAACTGTCTCTACCAAAATTTCCGTCTCCGGGCGGGGAATAAACACCCGGCTGTCCACCTTAAATTTCAGGCCAAAGAATTCCGCCTCTCCGAGGATATATTGCAGGGGCAGGCCTTTCGCGCGTAAAGACAATGCCTGAGAAAATTTCTCTGACTGTCCGGGGTTCAAAGAAATCCTCTCGGCGTAAAGGCTGGCCAGCGAACAATCGAGAATTGAAGTAAGCAGAATTTCCTTCTCGGTCATTGCCGGAGCCTCTTGTCTTCTTGTGCCAACAGGGCGTCGACAAACTCATCTATCTGGCCCTCTAAGACCTTTTCCAACTGATAGACCGTTACCCCCACCCGATGGTCGGTAATCCTGCGGTCGGGAAAATTGTATGTCCGTATCTTCTCGCTGCGGTCTCCGGTGCCAATCTGGCTCCTTCGCTCCTGCGTCATTTTCGCCAATTCCTCCTGGCGCATTTTATCCAAAAGGCGGGTCCTTAAGACTCTTAAGGCCTTATTTTTATTCTTTAACTGAGAGCGCTCATCCTGGCAGGTTACCACCAGGCCGCTGGGGATATGGGTGATTCTCACCGCGGAATCGGTGGTATTCACCGATTGGCCTCCGGGGCCGGAAGACCTGAATACATCAATCTTTAAATCCTTGGGGTCAATTACCACATCAACCTCTTTGGCTTCCTCCATTACCGCTACCGTGGCGGTGGAGGTGTGTATCCTTCCCTGGGCCTCGGTTACCGGCACGCGCTGGACCCTGTGCACTCCCGACTCATATTTAAGCCGCCTATGCGCGCCTTTGCCTTTAACCGAGAAGATAACCTCCTTCAGTCCTCCGGCCTCGGTAGAATGGCTGGACATAAGCTCAACTTCCCAATTCTTGCTTGCCGCGTATTTGCTATACATCCGGAATAAATCCGCGGCAAAAATACTTGCCTCGCCTCCTCCGGTGCCGGAACGAATCTCAATCACAACATCCCTGTCTTCATCGGCGTCTTCGCCCCTGAGGATATTGCCCAGCTCGCTCTCTAAAGAAGCTATCTTTTCTTTTACCTGCGGAATCTCTTTACTAATCAATGCCGCCATCTCAGAACCGGGAGGTTCCTTCCGGGACAGATTATCTAAATCCGCCAATTCCGCGGATAAGGATTTAAATTGGCGGTATTTCTTCACCGTATCCTGCAAATCAGAGAATTCCTTTGCCAGCTTCTGGTATTGGCCTTTATCCTTGATCAATTCGGAATCCGCTAACTTATGCTCCAGCTCAATATAACGCTTTTCCGCTGATTCTAACTTCTCAAGCATATTATACGCTGTTATTTCTTGTATCTCTTCATAAACTTATCCACTCTTCCCGCGGAATCTATGAATTTCTGTTTTCCGCTGAAAAAGGGATGGCATTTAGAGCATATTTCAACCCGGACGCTCGGCTTGGTTGAGCGGGTATGGATTACCTCTCCGCAGGCGCAGATAATGGTTGACTCCTTATAATTAGGGTGGATTCCTTCTTTCATTTCTTATCTCCTTTCCTTTTATTGATTCATGCTGGCTAAAAACTCTGTATTTGATTTTGTTTTTGATAGCTTACCGATCAAAAGCTCCATTGCCTCCACGTTATTCATTTCATTTAAAACCTTGCGCAGAATCCAGACTTTATTTAACTCATCCGGTTTTAATAACAGCTCTTCGTGGCGGGTATTTGAGCGTTTGATGTCTATGGCCGGATAAATCCTGCGCTGAAACAGATTGCGGTCAAGCTGAAGCTCCATATTGCCTGTTCCCTTGAACTCTTCAAAGATAACCTCATCCATCCTGCTTCCGGTATCAACTAAGGAAGTGGCGATAATGGTTAAGCTTCCTCCGTCTTCCACCGCCCTGGCCGCGCCGAAGAAACGCTTGGGCTTCTGCAGGGCGTTTGAATCCACGCCTCCGGAAAGAATCTTTCCGGAATGCGGCACCACAGAATTGTACGCGCGCGCCAGGCGGGTGATGCTATCCAGCAGAACCACCACGTCCTTTTTATGCTCAACCAGGCGTTTTGCCTTCTCCAGGACAATCTCCGCCACCTGCACATGGCGCTCCGGCGGCTCGTCAAAGGTTGAAGAAATTACCTCTCCCTTAACACCGCGCTGCATCTCTGTCACTTCTTCCGGGCGTTCGTCAATAAGAAGCACGATTAAGATGGCGTCGGGATTATTCTGGGTGATGGAGTTAGAAATCTTCTGCAATAGCACAGTTTTGCCGCTGTAGGGCTGAGCCACGATCAGTCCGCGCTGGCCCTTGCCGATAGGCGCAAGCAAGTCCATAACCCGCATAGAAACCTCATTGGGGCTTGTTTCAAGGGTAAACCGGTCGTGAGGATACACGGGGGTGAGATTGTCAAAGAGCACCTTCTCTTTTACATCCTCCGGATTCTCAAAATTAACCGCCTCCACCTTAAGCAGGGCAAAATACTTTTCCCCTTCTTTCGGCGGGCGAATCTGGCCGCTCACCGTGTCCCCGGTGCGCAGGTCAAACTTGCGGATCTGGCTTGGCGAGATATAGATATCGTCTGGGCAGGGCAAATAATTATAATTCGGCGAGCGCAGGAATCCGAAACCTTCAGGCAAAATCTCCAGGACCCCCTCCCCGAACATCAGCCCCTCTTTTTCCGCCTGCGCCTGAAGGATTTTAAAAATAAGATCCTGTTTTTTCAGCCCGCTTACGCCGTTTACGCCCAGCTCCCGGGCGAACTTATTCAGCTCCGAAATCTTCATCTGTTTTAAATTCACGATATCTACCTTCTCCATTTTTTCCTCCGCGCTAATTCTTCCCATATTTTCCCCGCCTGTTTTTCTGTATTA
>SCPY01000173.1 GCA_004299495.1 bacterium
CCTGCGCCCAGCCGCTTGCGCCCTTCAGGTATTCGTCTAAAGAAAGCTCAAGCCCGTCTAATCCGGCGTTATCCAGGCCCGCGAAACCCACCGTATGGGAGGCAAAATCGTTGTTAGGATAGCAACGCTTGCTCTCGCGTATGAAACCGAGCCCGGCCATTTTAAGCTTCTTTATTTTATCTACCTGCTCCGGAGGAATCTTGCGGGCAATCCAGACAAAGGCCTTATCCCGATAAAGGCGATCCTTTAAGTAGTTGTAGCTTAACCCCAAAATATCCTTAAGTAAAGCTATTGCCTTTTCCTTATTTTTTATTTGACGCGGGCTGGCGTATAATGAATCGCTGGGCAGGTTAAACGCGAGCGGCTTGAGGTTGCGGTCATAAATAGCGCCTCTCAAGGGCTCCAATTCCATATAAAAATTATGCTGCCGGTCCGCGATACGGGAAAGAAAACTGGACTTGAAAATCTGGATATAGATAAGGCGGGACGCGCAGAAGGAAAACAATAGCAGGAAAACCAGGATAATCTTCCGAAGCCGGAGATTGACTATACTAAAATGCACAGAGGAATTCTCTTAAGTGAAATCTATTACTTCGTTACCTGCGGTTGTCTTTCATATCCTGGGCCTGGGCGTACCTGTTAATATAGGCATCTATGGACTCTATGGGCCAGGAGTCCTGCAGCTTATTAAATGCGCCGTTAACAATTCCTTTCCCGGAGCCCGCAAAACCCAAAAAAGAGAGTTTTTTATTCTCAGATTGCCCCTGCTTCCGGCTTCCGGTGAATGCCGCCTCAAGTTTAGATAGCTGCAAGACGCGCACCTGAGAAGATTTGGGTATTTCAAAAACGGTGTTATCGGCAAGTAATTTTTTTCCCAGGGAAGAGCTTGAATTCAGATTGACTAAATTATATCTTAAATAGTGGTTCCTATCAAGCAATTCTTTATAGGTTTTATTTTTGCCGTTTTGCTGATAGGCAAGCTGGATAATTTCTATCTGCTGCCAGCAATAGCACAGGCATAACCCCGTTACCGCCGCAAGATTTATGGCAAAATATTTTAGCCGCATCCTTATCTCCTCCGGGCCGCTCTCAGTTTTCCGGAACGCGCGCGGGGAT
Source organism: bacterium (assembly GCA_004299495.1). Taxonomy (GTDB): domain Bacteria; phylum Omnitrophota; class Gorgyraeia; order Gygaellales; family UBA12090; genus SCPY01. The sequence goes on from SCPY01000173.1 coordinate 1,117, forward strand.
TATCGGCAACCTCGCCCTCTTCCGGAGTAATCGGCTTTTTAGTGATGACCTGATAGATGCCTTCTTGGCCTAAGTCTTTAAAGTTGTGTTTTACAATCCTGTCTTCTAGAGAGTGAAAGGAAATCACGCTGATAACCCCGCCCTTTTTTAAAAAGCGCGGGACCTTTGACAAGGCCTCTTCCAGCGCCTCAAGCTCCCTGTTTACCGCGATACGCAATGCCTGAAAAGTCCTTGTTGCCGGGTGTATACGGCTGCGGCCAAACTTACGCGGTATGGCCTTAAGGACAATATCCCTCAACTGGGCTGTCGTGGATACCGGGACCCCCAGCCTTTCCCTGACCAAGTGTTTCGCGATTGGCTTATGCCAGCGCTCCTGGCCAAAGGACCAGAGGATATCCGAGATCTCCTTCTCCGTGAGGTTGTTCACCAAATCGTAGGCCGCGATATAGCTTGTCTTATCCATACGCATATCCAAGGGGGCGTCATAGCGAAAACTAAATCCGCGCTCCTTGGTATCCAGCTGATAGCTGGATACGCCCAGGTCAAAGAGTATGCCGTCAACCTGGCCTATGTTAAGGGAGTCCAGCACCTTGTCTATATTGCGAAAATCCGAATGCACAAGCGTAACGTTATTTTTATATCTTTTAAGGTTCTCCTCGGCGATGGCAAGCGAATCGGCGTCGCGGTCAATGCCGATTAACCTGCCCGAAGGCGCTATCGCCTCTAATATTTTTGAGGCATGGCCGGCGGTACCAATGGTGGCATCCACCACGGTTAAGCCCGGCTTTAGCCTCAGGCAATCAATGGCCTCTACACACATTACCGGTTTATGCCAATCGTTTAACATCATTCTTCTAAAAGGGCTTGGGCGGTTTCTTCAAAAGACGCCTTTGAGTTCGCGTAAAAATCATGCCAGTTATCTTTAGACCAAATCTCGATACGGTTTGAAACTCCCACAACCACCACATCCTTTTTTATATCGGCAAAATCCTTGAGGTACTGCGCCACTATAATTCTTCCCTGCCGGTCCGGGATAACCTCATGCGCTCCCGAAAAATACAATCTGTTAAAAGTCCTTCCTTGCGGCTTTGTAAAGGATATGGACTTAAGCTTATTCTCCTGGCTCTTCCATTCCTCCTCACTGAACATAAACAGGCACTTATCCAGGCCGCGGGTAACAAAAAACTTTTCAATAAAGTTGCTCTTGGCGACCTCTCTGAACCTCGCGGGCAGAATGAGCCGGCCTTTGCGGTCAATGCTATGCTGATACTCCCCGTAGAACATATTCCTCCACCAAGCTCCACTTTAAACCACTTTATGGTAAAAAGTATACACTTTATTTAAGTCTTGTCAAGCCAAATATTTACCTGTTTTCAGGAATCACTACCTATAGTGGCTATTCGCTCGGCAATAACAAATAGGTTGTGGAAAACTGCTTAAAAAGAAGAGTTAGGAGATGTGGGTTACTTTAGAAGAGAAGCGGCTTTGAACGTGTCCTTGTGAATCTGAGCGGAAAGAGAACTTAAGGAGGGAAATTTTTTCTCGTCTCTTATTCTGCCTGCAAACTGGATTTCTAAATCCCGGCCATAGATATTTTTTCTAAAATTAAAAAGATGCGCTTCTATGGTTTTGGAATCAAGGGCATGGGAAAAAGTGGGGCGCCTGCCGATATTACACAGGCCGTTATATCTTCTTTTACGGTACAAAATCCTTACGGCATACACCCCCTCCTTCGGCAGGACTTCATGGTGGGGGTTGATATTGGCGGTAGGATAACCTACCAGCCTGCCTCTCCTCTGGCCTTTTATGACAGTGCCTAATACCGCAACCGGCCTGCCCAACAGCTTTTGGGCCTCTTTAATCCTTCCTGATGTAATAAGGGCGCGTAAAGCGCGCGAGCCTATTTTTTCTCCCGCGCTTGCCAGCTCTTTTACGGCCTTCACCTTATAACCGAAATCTTTTTCAAAATGTTTTAATAAGCGCACCGTTCCCGAGGCCTTATGCCCGAAACGGAAATTCTCTCCCACAAAAATAAGCCTTGGAGAAAACATCTTTACCATGGTACCGCTGATAAAATCTTTGGCAGGAATACGCGCGAAGCTTTTGTTGAAGCGGATTACTACGCAGATATCCACGCCTAATCGCGCGATAAGGTTGAGCCGGTGTTTAAGCGAAATAAGGCAAGGCTCTCCCTTAGGGTGAGGATAAAAGGTTATACAGACTAATTTTTTATTTAAATTACGCGCCGCGTAAAGCGCTTCTTTAATTAGATAACAATGGCCGCGATGCACCCCGTCAAAAACCCCGATAACCACGACGGCGCC
>SCPY01000174.1 GCA_004299495.1 bacterium
AATTACTTGTCGGTAGAAAGGTCTTTAAGCAATAATACCATCGCGGCGTACCGGCGGGACCTCGCAAAGTATGTTTCCTGCCTGGAGAAATCCGGGGTTAATTCGCTTTCGCAAAGCACAAGAAAAGATATCAGCGACTTTATGTTTAGCTTGAAAGACGGCGGATTGAACGCAAGCTCGATAGCCAGAAATTTGGCCGCGATTAAGGTTTTTTACCGTTTCCTGGTGCGCGAGCGAATCTTAAAAGTAGACCCCTCAAGCCTTCTGGATTCACCGAGATTGTGGAAGAGGATACCGGATACCCTCTCTTTCCGGGAGGTGGAAGATTTGCTAAAAGGGCCTTCCTTGCGCCAGACGCAGGGCATCAGGGACAGGGCTATTTTAGAAGTAATGTACGCCACCGGAATGAGGGTTTCCGAGGCGGTTAACCTCAAGGTAACGGACGTCAATCTGGACGCGGGATTCGCCCGCTGTATAGGAAAAGGTTCAAAGGAGAGGATAGTCCCGCTGGGAAGGCAGGCTATCGCGGCGCTAAGGAGGTATCTGGAGGAAGCGCGCCCCAAGCTGCTCAAGAAATCACAAGCAGAAACAATTCTTTTCTTAAGCCGGCTGGGTAAGCGGGTATCCCGCCAGAGCTTCTGGAAGATAATCAAAGCCTATGCCAGAAAAGCGAGGATAAAAAAGGATATCCGCCCGCATACGCTCAGGCATTCTTTTGCTACCCATCTTTTGGAAGGAGGGGCAGACCTAAGGAGCGTTCAGGAGATGCTTGGCCACGCGGATATCTCTACGACGCAAATATATACCCATATTGACAAGAACCGGCTTAAATTAATACACAAGACATATCATCCCCGCCCGTAAACAGGAATGGAAAGTTTATCCAGGCAGTTAAATAAACAGCCGAAAGAGGTATTAGAGCGCCTAAATTTTATCGCCCGGCTGGCTGAAGAATTAAATTGCCCCGCATACGCGGTAGGGGGTTTTGTGCGCGACCTTATTCTGGGCTTAAAGGATTTTGACCTGGATATCGTGGTTGAGGGAGACGGGATGAACCTTGCCAAAGAGTTACACATAAGATTTTCGGGAAGCTCGCTTATCAAGCATAGGCATTTTGGCACCGCCACAGTGTCTTTTGCGGACAAGACAAAAGTGGATATTGCCAGCGCGAGAAAAGAAATTTATGAGCATCCCGCAAGCCTTCCCAAAGTAACCTTCGGGACTATCAAGGACGATCTGGGCAGGCGCGACTTCTCTGTTAACGCGATGGCGCTCGATATATCGCGCCATAACTTCGGAAATCTGGTAGATTTCTTTAAAGGCACGTCTGATATCAAGAAAAAATTGATCCGGGTGCTTCACGACGCGAGTTTTATTGACGACCCTACCCGGATCTTAAGGGCGATACGCTTTGAGCAGAGGTTTAATTTCAGGATTGAGCCGGGCACCTTGCGGCTTATCAGGGAAGCGTTGGATTTGCGTATGCTGGAGAAAGTGCACAATCACCGCCTCAGGGATGAGTTGATTCTTATTCTCAAAGAGCCGCAAGCGATAAAATGCGTTAAACGCATTAACGCGCTGTGCGCTTTTAAGTTCATCCATAGCGCGATTGCTGTCGGCCCCAAGACAATCGCGTCACTAGAAAAAATAAAGTCAACCCATCTCTGGTTTGAGGAAAACTTTTCCCATCGCAGGAAAATAGAGCTCTGGGTGCTCTATTTGGCCGTGCTTCTGGAGGGGTTAGAGCCGAGGCAGCAGGAGATAATTTTAAGCGAATTCGCCTTCCGCAGGGGAGAAATAAAAATAATCATTTCCTTTAAGGAGGCATTCAGAAAGGCTATCCCGCATCTTAATGCCGCGCGTTCCGCCAGCCATGTCTACAGGATTCTGGAGGGTTTTAGTTATGAAACGATACTTTTGGTTTTGTCAAAAACCGATAATC
>SCPY01000175.1 GCA_004299495.1 bacterium
GCCCACGCAGGCCGAACGATGCACGGGAGATGTGGGAGCGCCGACAGGCGCGGGGCATATTGATAAATTAATTGTGGTGGGTCAAAATTCCGTTAGAACATAACGGTAGACCCACCGCCATGTTGGAAACGGAGCGCTCTGAAGAAGCCCCCTATAGGGGGCTTCCGACGAGAAAACGAGGCGGCGCTCTTTTAAAATAAAGTTCTTTACCAATCTTTTTGTCCTTTTTATTTTGGGTAATTAAGGCCCAAAATAAAAAGGACGGATTCTAAATTTCCCTCTTCCCTTCTATTGGGAGAAAGGAGCTTTGCCCATGCGCTACTTTATCTATGCCCGTAAGTCAACCGATGACGAAGACAGACAGGTTTTATCTATTGAAGCCCAGCTTAAGGAGTTGCGCGAATACGCCAAGCGCGAGAATATTGCGGTCATTAATGAGGTAATCGAAGCCAAGACCGCCAAGAAACCGGGGCGCCCACTGTTCAATGATGTCCTCTTCCAAATTGAGCGCGGTGCCGCCGAAGGAATTCTTGCCTGGCATCCCGATAGATTAGCGAGAAACAGCATTGACGGCGGCAAGATAATCTACCTCATAGATCAAAAGGTTATTCAGGACCTGCGCTTCCCTACCTTTCGCTTTGATAATAACGCACAAGGCAAGTTTATGCTCTCCATTGTCTTCGGCCAGAGCAAGTACTACATAGACGCCTTATCCGAAAACATTAGGCGCGGGATAAGGCTAAAACTCTCTAAGGGCATCTGGCCGCAGTGGGCGCCCGTCGGCTACCTTAATGACCGCAAGACACGCTCAATTATCTTGGACGAGGGCAAAGCTCCTTTCATCAAGAAGACTTTTGAGCTATACGCAACGGGCTCTTATACGCTTGAAGGAATTCGCGAGAAGATAAACTCTCTCGGCATGAGCGGAAGACGCGATAAACCTCTCTCCAGAAGCGACTATCAGTTTATATTACAGAATCCCCTCTACTACGGCGTCTTCCGCTACAAGGGCGAGATGTACGAAGGCACACATGAACCGATAATCACAAAGAAACTTTTTGATAAGTGCCAAGAGGTAATGCGCCTGCGCGGCAAGCATAAGGAAAAACAAAGCATACCCTTTGTTTTTAAGGGCCTAATGCGCTGCGGTGAGTGCGGACGCTCAATTACAGCAGAAGTCCAGAAAGGGCATACTTACTACCATTGCACCAAGAGGTTAGTCCGTTGTTCGCAAAAATATGTCCGGGCAGAAGAGCTTGCCGCGCAGGTCAAGACCATCATTCAAAAAGTTTCTTTGTCTGATGATTGGACAGAGAAAATCTTAAATGAGCTTGCTAAGGACAAGAATGAAGCCGTCCAATCATCAGGCCTCCCGCAGCAAAATCTGGACGCTAAGATTAAGGCAATTGACGATAAAATAAGCAAGCTTATAGATATGTACTTAATGGGATCTTTAACGCTTGAAGAATATCAAGCTAAGAAGGAAAGTTTTATCGGTGAAAAGGTGAAATTACAGGAATCTATGAAGGATTTTGCTGCGGGAGGCTCTAATCGGTTCGAACCGGCTCGTGAATTTGTAACCTCTTTGAATAGAGCCCGTTGCGCGATTGAAGAGGGAAATTTAGAATCCCAGAAAGGATTTCTGGAAAAGATTGGTTCGAACTTTATATTACAAGAGCGCCGCCTCGTTTTCTCGTCGGAAGCCCCCTATAGGGGGCTTCTTCAGAGCGCTCCGTTTCCAACATGGCGGAGAGGCTGGGATTCGAACCCAGGGTCCCAGTTTCCCAGGACAACTCATTAGCAGTGAGTTGCTATAGACCAACTCAGCCACCTCTCCAGAATCTAATTAACAAAATAACTCTTAAATTTCTTTATATTCTTTGGATTATGGGTTCCCGTTTCTGTTAAATACCTTTTTACTTCCGGCATAGAATAAATAGAGACATTATTACCTGTCAAATAAGCTTTATAGTTTAATTTCCTAAGGGTATTAAATACAAAATTTAACAGCGGTTTCGAACAATTGGTAAAGCCTAATTTCAGATATTCATAATTCTTACCATTAGAATTATAGCGGTGCAGATACAGCCCTCCATCAGTGTCCATTAAACCCCGCAAACACGCTTTCCGATATCTTGAATCTTCGCATATCCAAGAAGGAACCCCCACCTGATTTTTAACTTTGTTCCCGGCAACGAGTCCTTCCTTCAATAGAAAATCAACAAGATTTGAACTGCTCACAAGGATATCGGCACCATTATTATCTTTGCGCCTGCGCATATGATAGCTTACAGCAAATAATTCACTTAAGAGTTTGCATATATACTTTGCATACTCATAATCGGTTTTGATATTGAAAGTTATGGAAAGTTGATGATTCCCCGGCAAAGAACCATCGCCTAACATAATCCCGATAAACTCTGCCAATTCGGGAGACCTTTTTGGACACCTTATTTCTTTTCTTATTACAAAACCGGCCCTCTGAGCAAGCAGCGGATTTTGATGAAAAAAACTAATGGTTTTCTTCCCGCCTTTACTTCTTCCTTCGGGCGTGCCGAGATTACCATATAATTGAATACGCCGTAAACCGCCTAACCTCGATTTTTCTACGTGTGTTATGCTTTTAACCACTTGTTGCTTCTCCAGATTTATAAAAAACGCGGTGCGTATGAATTATACAGCCACGGGAGCGTATAGTCAACCCGTAACGCTGCATTATAGCAGAAAATCGGCAAAAAGATACCGGAAAATTATGCCTTTTCGGGCATCACCTTAAAATAAATCCTTGATGAGGAATTGCCCTTGGGCTATGATAGTAAGTATGGAGGCAAAATTTAAACGGCTTAAGAAAGATGAAAGCTGGGATAAGGTGTATCGCGAGCTTCCCCTTAAGGATATCCCCTGGGAGATCTTGAGGCCGGACCCGCCATTAAAGAAGCTCGTTGATACTGGCGCCTTAAAAAGAGGCAAGATTTTAGATGCCTGCTCCGGCGCGGGGACCCAGTCAATCTATCTGGCGAAGAAAGGTTTTAAAGTTACCGGCATTGAGATATCCCAAGAGGCGGTAAAAATAGCCAAAAGGCGGGCAAAGAAAGCGGGCGTAACTTGCGCGTTCATAAACAGGGATGTGCTTGACTTCCCTTTCAAGAAAAATGAGTTTGATTCTATCGTTGACAGGGGCTGTTTTCATCATATCCCAAAATACAAAAGGCAGAATTATTTAAAAGGCGCGCACCGCGTCCTTAAGGAAAAGGGCAAATACTATCTTAAATGCTTCAGCTATAAGAACGGTAAGGCCTGGAACTATTTTACCAAGGAAGAATTGATAAAATATCTTACGCCTTATTTTAAAATCCTTGAGATAAAACATATCGACCGAGGCGCGGATAGGCCGAAAGGCAGGCGGTACTTTTGGTACGCATTTTTGGAGGGGAAATAAAACGGAATCAAATATTCTTCAGAAAGCGCTTTATATCATTGTGATCTCCGGCAAGGATAAATTCCACTAAATCACCTTGCCAGCGAAAGAGAATTCTTGCCTTAATACCTTTTCTTATTTCCCAGAAATTACCTTTGAGACGTTTTAGGCCAAGCCCTTTATGTAGCAACTTATCGGAAGATAAAATATCTATCGCCTGGAGCGCGGCTTGTTTAATCTCTTCTTTTTCCTTGCCTGAGAAGCTCTTAACTGAACGATCAAAGCAAGGCTTGAATTCAAACCTCATAAGGCCTCAATATGTTTCTTGGCCTTTTTATAAACCTTATAAACCTTGCCTTTGGCAGTAGATAACTTCTCAATTTTTGCCCATTCCGCAGGAGTATAAGGCGACTCCGCGGTAACTTTGCAGGGTAGCAAGACCACTCCTTCCTTGCTTAATCCAAATGCTAAAGAATTACCGGCCTGTACATGCAGAAGCTTTCTTATGCGGTTAGGTATGGTAACTTGTCCTTTTGAAGTAATTTTTGCAGTCTCAATTACAGTCATTTATTGCTCCTTTCTTACTTCCTTACATCCTTACCTTAATAAAAGTATACCTAATATACAGAGGTTTGTCAAGCCTAATTCAGAGGCGCCCCCCTTACCTTTTTGCTAAAAATATAATTACGCTAATGTTATTTTTTATACGCGCCATATTAAGAATAAATCAAACATTAATCTAGTTTTTTGTCTCCGCGTACACAGCCTGAGCAAACCGGATACCCATCGACCTGATAGCCTCCTTACCGCGCACGGTAAGATCCGTTATGAACAGGAATTGCTGGCGGCTCTCTTTTACATACGCCTTAAGCCGGTAGTGCGTCCCCCATGGCTTTTCAAATACAATTACAGTAACTGGTGTTCCGGGCTTGCGATAGGGGCTCGTTTCGGC
>SCPY01000176.1 GCA_004299495.1 bacterium
GCTTCCTGAAATAAGGTGAAATTTATATTTACTTCAACCATCTCGCGGCTTCCCTCGCCCAGTAACTAATGATGATATCCGCTCCGGCGCGCTTAATCGCGGTCAAAATCTCAAGCGCCAGTTCCTTTTCCGCCCCCGCCCCCTGAGCGTACGCCTTTACCATACTATATTCTCCGCTCACGCTATAGGCGGCAATGGGCAGGTTAAATCTTTCTTTGGCCTTGGCAATAATATCCAGGTAGGCAAGCGCCGGCTTTACCATCACCATATCCGCGCCCTCCCGGATATCAGCCGCGATTTCCCTTAATGCCTCATCTGTATTGCGGAAATCCATCTGATAGCTCTTTCTGTCCCCGAATTTCATACTGCTTTCCGCGGCATCCCTGAAAGGGCCGTAAAAATTAGAGGCGAACTTAGCGGAGTAACCCATAATCGCCGTGTCTTTAAATCCATTTTTATCCAGGGCCTCTCTTATCGCGGCAACCTGGCCGTCCATCATCGCGCTTGGAGCTACCATATCCGCGCCGGCTTGCGCGTGCGAAAGGGCGATTCGGGCTAATATTTTTATGGTCGCGTCATTATCAACAGACGCGTCTTGTGTCTTTATAACGCCGCAGTGCCCATGTTTAGTATACCCGCATAAACACACATCCGTAATGACCACTAACTCATCCGAGAAATGCTTCTTCAGGGCCGAGACCGCCTCCTGAATAATTCCGCCTTCCTGATAAGCGCTTTGGCCTTTATCATCCTTATTCCCGGGGACGCCAAAGAGAATAACCGATTTTATCCCTATACGAATGAGCCCTTCTGCCTCTTTTAATAGATTATCCCGCGAAAACCTGAATACCCCGGGCATTGATGCTATGGGCTGCTTAATATTTTGTCCTTCCGAGATAAAATAAGGCATCACAAGATTTGATGCCGCCAGATTAACCTGTGCCGCCAATCCCCTTATCGCCTTATTCTTACGCAATCTCTTTAGCCGCTGCATAGTTCTACTTTATACTTATCTCTTCCTCGCTGATTTTACCCTCTTTGATCCTGAATGCCCTTATCCGGGGGTTGTTTTTGTCCTTTAAGGTTACAATGCAATAGCGCGCCTCAGGGTAAAATGCCAGCTCTATGTCTCTGGACGAAGGATACGCCTCCGATGCCACATGGGAGTGGTAAATACCGACCATTTCTAACCCAAGGTTACGGAGCTCTTTCATTACCTTTAATTGCTCTGCCGGATCCATAATGAAATTCTCCGGGCTTTTATCGGCGTTAATCATTTCGTAGGCCTTTTCTACCGCGGAGCCTTTACCTGCCAGGATGCCGCAGGCCTCATCAGGAAGCTCTTCTTTACAGTGCTTAACTATCTGTAGAAATAATTCCTTAGATAAGGAAATCATAATAATCTATTTTCTCACGAATATGGATAATAATGTATACGCCACGCACACCGCGAGTAACGGGGTAAGCGTCCAGACCATCATTGTCTTCCTGGTAATGTGGTGGCCTAAGGTAAATTTATGGCCGTTTTTTACGCAGCTTATGGCAAAAATAGACAAGGCATTAAGCTGGACATAGGGAAACGGCGCTCCTAAACTTGAAGCTAAAATTAACAGCGAGCCGGTAACCAGGCAAACGATGTTTGAGGTAATCAATCCTAAGGGTACCACTTCTTTGCCAAAGGTTTCAATATTGCGCCGTCCGAAAAAGAATGCCCCCAGCCCGAATAAGGGAGCAATCAAGAATAAGCCCGGGCGCGCGCCTAAAACTCCGGCCGCGGACAGCGGCCCAACCGCGTTGGCGACATTGTTTGTGCCCACGGCAAACGCTCCGTAACAACTGACAATTATCGCCAGCACTCTCAGTTTTTTTTCGTGAGAAAATATTTTTTGATACAGCCACAAATTACCCTTATGCGGCGGATAGATGCTCTTGTACAGGCGAAAGGTGATAAGGTATGAAATTACCGGAAAAGCCAGCCACATAGGAATCAGCCACAAAAATGTTTTAAGCTGGATATGGCGGAAATAAAGGCCCGCCCCGGTTACCGCTCCTATGGTCACCATGCTGGTTGACTCCGGTATGGCTAAGAGGTTTGCCAGGAAAAGGCTTAACGTTGCCGATGCCAGGATTACCAGGGCGACGTCCGCGTTAATCATCCCCATGGGCAATATCCCCTGGCCGAGGGTTTTCGCTACTTTTGCCCCAAGAGTAAACGCTCCCAAAATAACAAATACGGTAAAGAGCAGCGCGGCGACTTTTTTATTTATCAATCTGCTTCCGTAAACCGCGGAAAATGTCGGAGCAATGCCGCTTGCGCCCATATTCATCGCGAAGAATATCACTACTCCGATTAGAAGAAATTCCTTAATCGCCATTATTGTGTTTTAACCCTATTCTAAGCCCGAGCTGAAATCCGGCCACAGCCCGGGCTTAGAATTATATTTGAAATTATATTCCGCTGCCCTTGCTATAGCTTTTCAGCGGCCGGGTATGTATCCCGCACTCGCCTCCACACTTGCTGGTGCCAATCCAGCGGCCGGCGCGCTCGTTATCCTCACTGGTGATTTTAGTACAAGGAGCGCATCCCAGAGAGCGATAACCAACAGCGTATAAAGGGTTCACCTTTACGCCGTAAACAGCCAGGTACTGCCAGACCTCTCTTTCCTTCCAAATCAGGATAGGGTTAAGCTTAATTAAGTCCTTATCCCGTTCCTCCACTTCCTTATAGTCGGTGCGGGTGCGGCCTTCGGTACAGCGCAACCCCGTAACCCAGCATTTCACCTGCATCTCTTCAACGGCACGCTTCACCGGTTCAACCTTCAGCAGGTCGCAGCATTTATCCGGGTCGGTCTCATAAAGCCGGTCCGGGATCTTGGCATCATTCTTATAAATCTTAAGCTGGGGGTATTTCTTGACCTCCTCTTGCATAAACTTGACGGTCTCCTCCGGCTTAAAGCGGGTGGTTACAATAAATCCCCGGATCTTCGGGTCAACTCTCATTGCCAGGTCCCAGACCACCACCGAATCCTTACCCAGGCTGTTAGCCACCACCAGTCCGTCGCCGTATTTCTTGCGGGCCTCCTCAATAAGCCCAAGCGACCTGTCTACCTTTTCCTTAAAATTCAGCTTTTCCACCAATTCCTTCAAATCCTCTTTATTCTCTAATAAACTTACACTCATTTTACTACTTCCTCCTTTTAAATAGAATACGCTAAGCCTTTCTTTGCCACGCCCGTTTCATTCGCCAAATCCTCAAAAGTAACATTATCAATAATGCCTGCCGTTGCCTCAGCCACTTCCCGGCACACCTTTCTTAACACGCAATTGTAGATATTGTTACAGCCCGCGTAACCTTTTTCCACGCAGGCAATGGGTTCAATCGGCCCGTCAATAAATCTGATCACCTCGCCTAACTTTATAGTCTTAGGATGCCGGGCCAAAAGGTAACCGCCGTTTATGCCCCTACGGGAATCTACAAACCCTCCTTTCTTTAAATCCAGAAGCACCTGCTCCAGGAACTTCACCGGAGCATCCGTCCTTTTGGCTAGATCATGAATGGTTGCCACCCCCTGATTATAATGCAGAGCCAGGTCCAGAACCGCCTTTAAGGCATAATCGCCTCTATAACTAATCTTCACTCTCTAAATCCCCCATAAAATCTATAATCTCTATTGACATAGTAGAGTATAACGCGATAAAAAATCCTGTCAAGTGTTTTTTGGAAAATTGCTTCCCCGCGAAACTCTTGTCAGCCTCTTATTCTATTGTTATGTCTTTTGCGCTCTGCCATAGGCCGTGGATGTTGCACAATGAAGAGGCCAAGATGGCTCCTGACTTTTCGGTCTTGAATGCTAAAGTAATCTGCGGTTGAGTAAAGACCGTGCTGGTATCCGCGCCTTGCGTAGATTCTCCGTGAGCGTTAAATTCAAACCTGCCGATTTCGTAGGGAAACTTCTCGGAGCCGGGCTGGAAATACACCTCTATCCAGCGGATGTGATGCGCGGTAGTGTTGGGATGGGGTATTTCTTTGCCGACACTCACGGTAACTGAAATCAATTCTCCTTTCTTTACCTTGGATGACGCTTCAATAACAGGCACATGCTTTTCCTTTTTCCAATCCGCGCTTTGCAACAAATCTTTTAATTCGGCCATTTTTCTTTTCCCTCCTCAGGTTCCCGCCATTAGCTTGTCTCCGACCTTGCCGACTAAATCCTTGCCCGGGGTAAGCGTTTTCTTTCCCGGCTGCCATTTGGCCGGACAGACATGCACCGGGTTTTCCCGCACATACTTAAAGGCCCTAAGCTTCCTTAAGAGTTCGTCCGAATTCCTTCCCACCGGAAAGAAATTTACCTCTGAGGCAAGAAGCTTGCCGTCAGGGTCAATAATAAAGGTTCCGCGCAAAGCAAGGCCGCTTGCCTCATCATAAACCCCGAAGGCCTTGGAAACAATGTGCGCGGGGTCCGCGCCCATCGGATATTTAACGTCTGCCAGCAATTTCTCCGCGCTCTGCCAGGCGTAATGCACAAAATGGGTATCCGTGCTTATGGAAACCAACTCTACCCCTTCTTTTTTAAACTCGGCGTATTTCTCCGCGACATCGGCTAATTCCGTAGGGCAGACAAAGGTGTAATCCGCCGGATAAAAGAAGAGTACAAGCCAATTGCCTTTCTTGAAAATATCGGAGAACTTAATCTTCCCGAAATCTTTCTTATCCGGAAAATAAACATTTAATTCAAAATCCGGGACCTTCTGCCCCGCGCTCAAAACTTTCAAATCTTCCATTTTACCGCTCCTTTCTTTCGGTCAAGCTATTGCCGGCTTAAAGCCGTTTTACCCCTTCCTTAATTGTTTGATTATCGCCCGGCAAAACGCCGGCAAATCATAGGGATTACGCGAGGTAATCAAATTGCCGTCAACCACCACCTCTTTATCCAGGAATTCAGCCCCGGCGTTTACCATATCATCTTTGATCGCCGAGAAACCGGTTGCCTTTTTTCCTTTCAATATCCCCGCCGAAACCAGAACCCAGCCCCCGTGGCAAATACAAGCCACAATCTTACCCTCCTTATATAAATCCCTCACAAACCGATTTACCTTAAGGTGCCTGCGCAGGATATCCGGCGCGTATCCTCCCGGAATTACCACGCCAAGAAAATCTCCAGTTTTGGCTTTTTTTATGGAAAGCTCTTCTTGCGCGGGATACCCCTCTTTGCTCTTATATTCCTTTTTGGCTCCGGTACCTACCAAAACCGCGCCTATCCCCTCTTCGCGCAGGCGCAAGTATGGATACCAAACCTCTAAGACCTGATATAAGTCTTCCACCAGAATGGCAAACTTTTTCATGCCTGTCCCCCGGCTAACCGATAATCTTTGATACGCGCTAAAAAAAACTCGCCGCTAACTTGCCTAATAAAAAACCCGTGCCGCACGATAAGGCCCCGATCAGCAAAGTTTCCAGCCCGCTTAAAAGCCAATACACTTTGGTAATTTTAGCTTTCATTGCCCCTAAAATGAAAAGAAATAATAAGACGCTCGCCGCGCCAACGGCCAGGGCCCGGGGCACCGTATCTAAAAGGAAGAACGGCAAAAGGGCCGGAATCGCGCCGATAATAAATGAGCCGCTTGAGATAAACCCTATTTCGTAAGGATTATCTATCGCCAGCGGGTGTATGCCGATTTCCTCCTGCACCATAAACTGAAGCCATCTCTTTTTGTCCGAGGTAATCCTTTTTACGGCAATCTCCTGCTCTTCTTTGGTAAAACCCATATCCTCAAAGATTTCCCTTATTTCCATTGTCTCTTTTTGGGG
>SCPY01000177.1 GCA_004299495.1 bacterium
TCTTTAAGGCTGGCGCGGGGGCATACCATGGATGCAGGCGTGCCTTTGGTCCAAGGAAGCATAGGGTCCTTGCCTTATAAGGATAATTCGTTCAGTAAGATATTTTCCACGGAGGTCCTGGAGCATGTTGAAGATGATCTCGGAGCCCTTAAGGAAATATTGAGGATACTTAAGCCGGGAGGCAGGCTTATTATCACGGTGCCTAACCATAACTATCCGTTTTTATGGGACCCGCTCAACTGGATATTAGAGCGTTTCCTGGGCAGGCACATAAAATCCGGATTCTGGGCCGGGATATGGAATATGCATCTTCGGCTTTACCGCAGAGAGGACATTGAGGCCCTGATTGAGCGCTCCGGATTCAAAGTCAAGACAGTAGAGTTTTTGACCCACTACTGCGTGCCTTTTAATCATATAATCTTGTACGGTTTAAAGCGGGTTCTCTTAAGCGGGATCTTGCCGGAAAGTATGAGTAATACCGCGGATAAATTTTCTGCCGTGAAAAATAAGCAGTCCGGGTTGATTCGCCTTGGTTATCGTCTCTTGGAGATGATTGATAAAGGAAATGATTATACGTTTAAGGAAAGGCCTTCGGTAGCGATTTTAGTAAAGGCGATTAAGGAATCAGGAAGCTGATATGATAAAGTTATTTATACTGGCAAAAAGACGGCTGGTTTCTTCCCTGGGATATAAACTGAAACGTTCTCTGCGTAAGCCGGTAAAACCGCTGTTTATAAACTTTATCGCGACTTTTATGTGTAATTCCAGATGCATTATGTGTGATATCTGGCGCAAATACGATAAGGGGAGCGATAGGTTTAAGAAGGGCGTCACGGATGAGCTCACTCTTAGCGATATCTCCGCTTTCCTGAAGCGGGATAAGGATTTTCTGTCGGACCTTAAGAGTATCGGTTTTACCGGAGGAGAGGCTTTTTTAAGAAAAGATATAGTGGAGATAATCAGGGCCGTGCGTTCGGAATTGCCTTGGGTGGACGCGGGGGTGCAGACTAACGGCCTTCTGCCGGATTTGATAAAGGAAAGAATGCGGGATATCCTGAAATTCTATCCTAATTTCAAGATTGCCGTATCTTTGGATGGAATAGGAGATACGCATAATGAAGTAAGGGGGGTTAAAGACGCCTATGATAAAGCTCTTACTACCATTAGATACGCTAAGGAGCTGGGCATAGGCGGAATTACCTGCGGGATGACCTTGACCCCGGTTAATTTTAATAAGATCAGAGAGGTGGCTAAGCAGGTGGAGGCCCTGGGTTGTGAATTTTCCTGTTTTTTGGCCGAGAATTGCGAGTATTTCGGAAACCCTGATGAGAAAAAGCAGTTTACGGATGAACAGCTCCGCGTTATCGCCGGGCAGCTGAAGGATTTTGAGTATCATTATTTTATGGATAACCTGCGCCGGCAGATAACCGGAGAGTCTAATCGCGCGCTTCCCTGTTATTCCGGATATACCTCGTATGTGATTGACCCTTACGGCGATGTGCATCCCTGTATTTTGAGGAATGAGGTTTTTGGCAATATCAAGGATATGGCCTTTAGGGATATGGTGATTGGCCGGCAGGCATGGGAACTGCGTAATAAGCTCAATGGCTGTAAGTGCTGGTGTGAATGTGAGGTCAGCTCTTCGGCGATTGTGGCTCCCTGGGATGTGGCAAGGTGGATTTTAAAGAGCAGGAATAAGATGGCAATATTGAAGAGTTTGAATAAAAAGACATTGTTAGGCCGGCTGTAGGCTGATTATGAAATTAGTTTTACTTTGCGCGGAAGACTTTTCCTTGAGCGTGGCATGCCTGTCGGCGTTCTTAAAGAAGAACGGCCATGAGGTAATGGTTGTTTTCGATCCCAAGCAATTCGGAAAAGCCTACGCCGATAATAAATATTTATCGCGGCTGTTTAGCCGGCGCGCCTTGATCCTTCGCCGGATAAAAGAGTTTTCTCCCGACCTTGTAGGATTTTCCGTGTTTACCTCTAATTATCAATGGGCGCTTTCTGTGGCCGAAGAAATCAAGAAGGGTATGGATGTGCCGATAATCTTCGGTGGGATACATGCTACATTGGTGCCGGAAGTGGTTATTAAAGAACCTTCGGTGGATATGGTTTGCGTGGGAGAGGGCGAGAGGCCGCTGTTAGAGCTACTACAGGGGATAAAAGACAAGAATAGAGATTATTCCATAAAGAATGTTTGGTTTAAGGATGGCGAAAGGGTTATCGTAAATGAAATCAGGCCATTAACCGAGGATTTGGATACCCTGCCTTTTCCGGACAGAGAGTCCTTATATGCCCAGTTGCCGCGTTCCTATAGCAAATATCCGATTATGCTTACCAGCTACGGCTGTCCTTACCGCTGCACTTATTGCGCTAACAACGCCATTTCTCGGGTATATAAGGATAAGGGAAGTTATTTAAGGCGCAGAAGCCCTGCCAGCGTAATCGCGGAGCTTAGAGAGATAAAATCACGCTATATGCCAAAGTATATATTATTTATGGATGATCTGTTTACTTTTAATAAGAGCTGGCTGGCGGATTTCGCTATGAGTTATTCCAGGGATATCCGCCTGCCGTATAGCTGCCTTACCCACGCGCGTTTCCTGGATAAGGAAATTTGTAATCTGCTTAAATTATCCCATTGTAATTTGGTATTGCTTGGCCTGCAGTCCGGTTGTGAACGGATACGCAGGGAGGTCCTGGATCGTCCGGAAAGCAATGAAGAATACCGCAAGGCGGCAGGGTTCCTTAAGGAGGCCAGGCTTAAGTTCTCGCTGGACAATATCCTGAACATTCCTTTTGATACCCCGGATACGATCAGGGAATCATTCTATTTCTATAATGAATTGCGCCCGGATATGATACATTCATTTAACCTTGCCTATTTCCCGAACACGAAGATTATAGAGCACGGCATAAGGGCGGGCGTGCTCAAAGAAGATTCCCGGGATTTAATCAACCGCGGGCTATCTGGAAATTATATCAATATTCAACTGGATTCACATGGCGACTATAGGCGCTACGCGCTGTTGTTCACGATATTGCCGCTTCTGCCCGGGCGTTTTGCCGCTAAGATAATAAAAGATAGTATTCTTAAGAGAATATTGCTGGGGCTGCCTTCAGCAGTGATTTTATTGGTTAAATTTATTTTGAATGTCCGCGCGGGAACGGGTTTTATTTTCTTTAATGTAATTAATAACGAATTATTTTATTTAAAGGCCCTGCTGTCCGGAAAAATCAAGGCAAGGATATCCAGAAATGAAGTTTTATGTTCTCAATAACGGACTGCTGAACGCGCAAGGGATGAGCGGTTCAGATCAGCGGGCATTATTTTGGTCAAAGATATTTGCTTCTTGCGGGCATTCGGTGACTATGGTTATTCCAGAGGCGGGGATGGAGAGATACGCGGGTTTTGATTCCTGGATAACTTCTAAGGACGCGGCTAAAAGCTTAGGCTTTATCGCTTTTATTTACCTGTGGAGGGCGTTAAAAACAGCTGGTATTTTATTCGGAAAGTTGAAGGCCGCTAAAATCAGGGAAGGGGTGGTTTATTCTTCCTCCGACCTTCTGCCCGACAGTATTCCGGCTTTGTATGCTAAGCTGAGGATCCCTTCCTTGAAATGGATATCCGGACTGCATTTAATCGCGCCCAATCCGCTTAAAGGCTTTAGAAGGGTAACTCGCGGCGGGATAGTATTCCCGGAGATTAAAAATATATATTATTATTTTAGCCAGCGATTAATTTTATTTCTTATGCGCAGGTATTCTAGCCTGGTTATGGTTTCTAATTCAATGGATCGGGAATTTCTTTTGAAGAGAGGATTTTCTTCAGATCAGGTGCTGGTGACCCATGGCGCGGTGGATTGGACGGAGATAAACAGTTCGGTTAAGCGGAAAGAGGAGTTTAGTGCTTGCTATATCGGCAGGTTTCATCAGCAAAAAGGATTTTTTGACCTGGTTGAGGCCTGGAAAATAGTCTGCGCAAAGTTACCTGAAGCGCTTTTAGCTATTATCGGTACGGATACCAATATGAATGAGGTGATAGGCAAGGTGCGAGATGAGGGTTTATCTTCAAATATCAAGTTCTTGGGATTCTTGTCCGGCAGTAGTAAATTTGAGGTTTTAAAATCGTCAAAATTACTGGTTTTTCCCAGCACGTATGAAAGCTTTGGGATGGTGGCCGCGGAAGGGATGGCCTGCGGCCTTCCGGTTGTGGCTTACGCGCTTCCGATTTATGAAGAGATTTACCC
>SCPY01000178.1 GCA_004299495.1 bacterium
ATAAGATCGCGATTGAAGAGGTTTTGCTTGGGCCGTCGCGCAGTCATTATCTGGGCACTGACCAGCTGGGTAGAGACCTGTTTAGCCGCATGTTGTATGGAACGCGGGTATCTTTATTGGTGGGAATTGCGGCGGTTGGCATAGCCTGCCTGGTAGGTTTATTCCTGGGCGCTCTGGCCGGTTTCTTCGGAGGTTTTATTGACAGTATAGTCATGCGCTTTGTGGATATAATGCTGTGTTTCCCCGCCTTTTTTCTCATTCTATCGGTAGTAGCTATCTTAGAGCCGTCAATAATAAATATAATGTGTATCATCGGCCTGACCAGTTGGATGGGTATAGCCCGGCTTGCGCGCGCGGAGATTCTCTCTTTAAAAGAACGGGAATTCATCCTGGCGGCAAAGGCTATCGGCGTGAGCAATTTAAGAATCATTACCCGCCATTTGATTCCCAATGCCCTCGGCCCGGTGATTGTGAACGCCACCCTTTCTGTGGCAGGGGCAATTTTATTAGAGTCGTCTTTGAGTTTTCTGGGCTTAGGGATACAGCCGCCTAATCCCAGCTGGGGGAATATCTTGGCCGAGTCTAAATCAGCCTTAGGAGCGGCCTGGTGGCTGTCGTTATTCCCGGGCTTGGCAATACTTATTACGGTTTTAGGTTTTAATCTGCTGGGCGAGGGCCTGCGGGAATATGAATAAGATATTGGAAATTAAAAACCTCCATATCCATTTCCGTCATCATCATCAGGCGGTGAAAGCGCTTGAGGGGGTTGATTTGGATATATATGAGGGAGAAATTCTGGCCTTGGTCGGACAATCGGGAAGCGGGAAGACGGTTACCGGATTAAGTATTACCAGAATTCTTCCTCCATCCGCCGAAATTATAAACGGCGAGGTAATCTTTGGGAATCAGGATTTATTAAAGGCAGGCCCTGCGCGGATAAATGCTATTCGGGGCAGGGATGTTGCATATATATTTCAAGAGGCGGCCGCTTCTTTAAACCCGGTGCTGGCTATCGGCAGGCAAGTCGCCGAAAGTATTATGCTGCATCAAAATAAAACCAGGAAGGAGGCCTGGGATTTGGCTTTGGATGCGTTAACGCAGGCGCGCTTGAGCCGCCCTGAATCAATTATGCGCAGCTATCCACATCAGCTTTCCGGAGGGATGAATCAAAGGGTGATGATCGCGATGGCAATAGCCGCGGCGCCAAGGCTCTTGATTGCCGATGAGCCGACAACCGCTCTCGATGTAACGGTTGAGTCAGAGGTTATAGGGGAATTGTTGGAGCTTAGGGAAAAATTCAACTTCAGCATTTTATTCATCACCCACAATCTATCGTTGGTAGAAAAATTCGCCCATCGTGTTGCCATTATGCATAGGGGCAGAATTGTGGAGCAGGGCGCAAGCCGCCGGATTTTCGCTTCGCCCGTTCATCCTCATACCAGAGAGCTGATTGATTCCATAATCCGCATATGATTTTAGAGGTAAAGGGCCTTAAGAAGTATTTTCCAATTGAGCAGGGTATCTTTAGGCATGCATCCGGTTTTGTAAAAGCAATTGACGGGATAAGCTTTTCGCTCAACGAGAAGGAGACCTTGGGGATAGTCGGAGAGTCGGGCTGCGGAAAGAGCACTCTGGCGAAGCTAATCTTAAGGTTATTAAACCCGGACGCGGGTGAGGTTGTTTTCTCCGGCTTAATTAGAGAGTTAAGAAAAGATGTGGGGATTGTATTTCAGGATCCGCTCTTAAGTTTAGACCCCAGGATGCGCCTAAAAGATATGCTGCGCGAGCCATTCCTGGCGCGCGGGCTTAAGCGCAAGGCGGATAGCGAGATAGGTTCGCTCTTAGGTGAGGTGGGACTGGGAAGTGATATCCTGTCGCGGCATCCCGCTCAATTAAGCGGCGGGCAGCGCCAGAGGGCCTGTATCGCCAGGGCCTTAGCGTCCAGGCCCAAGCTCCTGGTGCTGGATGAGCCGCTTTCCTCATTAGATTTAATAGCCCAGAAGCAGATTTTGGAATTATTGTCCGGGCTTCGGAAAAGGCTTGAGCTTACATATATCTTTATCAGCCACAACATCGCGGTGGTGAAGCAAATCTCAACCCGGGTGATGGTGATGCAAAGCGGAAAAGTGGTTGAAGAAGGCATGGCGCGAGAGGTTTTGGGTGAGCCAAAATCAGAGTATACGAAAAAACTTCTTGAAGCCGCGAAATAAATAGATTATAATAAACATTTATGTTAGAAGAGCTTAAGCCGTTTATTCTGACTTTTATTCCGATATTCGCGGCAGTGGATGCCTTTGGTAATATCCCGTTTTTTATAGCCCTCACCCATACGTTAAGCAAGAAGCATAAACAAGCCGTGATCCGGGAGTCGGTGGTTACCGCTACGGTGATCGCGGTCCTGTTTATGTTTTTGGGTAAGCTTGTCTTGAGGATACTGGGTATCGGTATTGAGGATTTTCAGATTGCCGGGGGTATCCTGCTTTTGGTTATTTCTGTGCACCTGCTCTTAGCGGGAAAGCGCAAGGGTTCGGTATTAACCGAGGGAAGCCGTGAAGTCGGGGTATTTCCTCTGGGTACTCCCCTTATTACCGGCCCCGCTGTTTTAACTATGACTTTGATAATGCTGGATAGCTTCGGGCCATTACGCACCTTTGTATCTTTGCTCATGAATATGTTTATTGTTTGGCTCACCTTCAGATACACGGATTTCTTTGTTCGGGTTATCGGAGAGGCGGGGATGAAGGCGCTTTCCAAGATTATGTATATTATATTGGCGGCCATAGCCGTAATGATGATGAGAAAAGGGCTTACGGCGGTTTTCTTATGATGCGCAAGGTATTGACTTTTATTATGGCAGGAGGAAAGGGAGAGCGTCTTTATCCCCTGACCAAGGACAGGGCAAAGCCGGCCGTGCCTTTCGGGGGGATTTACCGGATTATAGATTTTACCCTTTCCAATTGCATAAATTCCGGTTTGCGGCGCATCCATGTCTTAATTCAATATAAGTCAATATCTCTTCAGAGGCATCTCAGGACAGGGTGGAATATTTTTAATTCCGACTTAGGGGAATACATAGATGTTATTCCCGCCCAGCAGAGAGTGGGTTCTGACTGGTACCGGGGCACCGCGGATGCCATTTACCAGAATATTTATACCATTGAGCAGGAGAAGGCGGATGAAATACTGATTCTGGGCGGAGACCACGTCTATAAGATGAATTATTATAGGATGATAGATTTCCATCGCGCCTGTGAGGCGGATTTGACAGTGGCTGTTTTGGAAATGGAAAAAGAGAAATCTTCCCACCTGGGCGTGGTTGAGGTTGACGCCAAGGACAGGGTGCTGGGCTTTGAGGAAAAGCCGCTAAGGCCTAAGACCATACCCAAGAAGCAGGATAAGGTTTATGGTTCAATGGGTATTTATGTATTTAACCGCCAGGCGCTGGAAGAAGAGCTGACTGAGGATGCCTCAAAGAATACCGAGCATGACTTCGGAAAGAATATCATTCCCCAGATGGTAAAGAAAGGCAAGAGGGTATACGCGTATAATTTTTCCTCTCTGGCGCCTGAAGACGAGCAGAATCTCAAAATTGACGCGCATTATTGGCGGGATATCGGAACCATAGACGCCTATTATGAAGCCAATATGGACCTTTTAGGGCCGGAGCCGGTGTTTAATTTATATGACAGGGATTGGCCTGTGCGCACCTACCAGGAACAATTTCCTCCGGCAAGGACTATCCATTCGGGAGAAGAGACCGCGGGCAGGGTCGGCCTTTTGCTTGATTCTTTGGTTTCAAGCGGTTGTATTATAAGCGGAGGGAAGGTCCAGGGTTCGGTATTGGCTCCCAATGTTCGCATCAACAGTTTTTCCGAGGTCTATGACTCCATTCTTATGGAAGGCGTGGATGTTGCCCGCCATGCAAAAATAAAGCGGGCAATCATTGACAAGGAAGTCAAGATTCCGCAAGGCATGGTGATTGGCTATGACCTTAATGAAGACAGGAAACGGTTTTTTGTGAGTGATTCCGGGATAGTGGTGGTGGGTAAGGGAACGGAGATAAAATAATAACAAGGAGGGAACCTGTGTCTGTGTTGATCGAAGACTTAAAGAAAGAGCACGCGGAGGTTGCCGGCCTGCTTAAAGAAGTTAAACGGCTGGGTATCGGTTCAAGGGAAGGCAAGGCCAAGCTTTTACTGGCAAAAGACGGATTGCTTAGCCATCTTAAAAAAGAGGATGAACAGCTTTATCCTGTCCTTAAAAAAGAATCAGAGAAGAATGAGGAATTAAAAAGGACCCTGGAAATATTTGCTCATGAGATGGAGGGTATTTCGGGGGCGGTGCTTAATTTCTTTGAGAAATACTCTGGCAGCGCGCCATCAGGCCTGGAGTTTGCCAAAGATCTGGGGGGAATTTTTGTGGGCCTGGAAACAAGAATCAGAAGGGAAGAAAATATCCTTTATCGTGAGTATGAAAAAATAAAGCAATGACGATCAGGAAGGCGGGAATAAAAGATATAAAACATATCCAGGGGCTCGTTAATAGCTTTGCCGGACGCGACCTGATGCTGCCGAGGTCTTTAAATGAGCTCTATGAGAATCTGCGGGATTTTTTTGTCATGGAGACTCAAAATAAAATCTCCGGGTGCTGCGCCCTGCATATTTGCTGGGACGACCTGGCGGAAATAAAATCCCTGGCCGTTGATAAGGGCGAGCAGAACAAGGGCGCGGGCAGGGCCCTGGTTGAGGCCTGCGTGCGGGAAGCGGCAGGCTTGGGGGCAAAGAAGATTTTTGTTCTCACCTACGTTCCGGATTTCTTTCAAAAACTCGGCTTTAAAAGGATAGCCCACAATAAACTGCCGCATAAGATTTGGGCGGAGTGTATTAACTGCCACAAGTTTCCGGATTGCGACGAAACCGCCTTAATCAAGAAGCTATAATTAGCGTAGAGCGTATAGCGGATAGTAAAGAGTGAAGACGAGAAGTTTCAAAGATTTGATAGTTTGGCAAAAATCATATAAGTTGGTTATGGAAGTCTACAAAGTTACAAAAGATTTTCCCAAAGCTGAAATCTACGGCCTCGTTCAGCAAGCAAGAAGGTCTGCTGTAGCTATACCATCTAATATCGCAGAGGGTTACGGGAGACAGTATAATAAAGAATATAAGCAATTTCTTTCTATCGCTTACGGATCATTATGTGAATTAGAGACACAATATTTGCTTTCTATTGATTTAGCCTATATAAAAAATAATGTTCAGATTGAAGGTTTAATGAAAGAGGTAGGTAGCATGCTTTATAGGATGTTAAATCCTATACGCTAAACGCTATCCGCTAAACGCTATAATGGGGAGGTTTTTATGGATTACTTATTGACTGAAGAGCAGAAGATGATTCGGGATTTATGCCGGCAGATAGCGCGGGAAAAGATAGCGCCCGTTGCCGCCGAATACGATAAGACGGAAAAGTTTCCTCACGGTATCATTAAGCTTATTGCCGAGTCTGACCTTTTCGCGGTATTTGTTCCCGCGGAGTACGGCGGGACCGGGGGCGGGGTATTGGATTTATGCATCGCCACCGAAGAATTGTCCTGCGCCTGCGGCGGTATCGCGGTCTGTTACGCGGCGTCGGCCCTGGGGACATTCCCTATAGTTTTATTCGGCACCGAAGAGCAGAAGAAAAAATATCTGCCGGACCTTGCCAAGGGAAAAACTATCGCCGCCTTCGGCATCACCGAGCCTGAGGCCGGTTCCGATGCCTCGGCAATCAAGACCACGGCGGTTAAAAAAGGCGATCACTATATTTTAAACGGAACAAAGCATTTCATTACCAACGGAGGAGAGGCGGGGGTTTATACGGTAATCGCTATGACCGACCGCACTAAAGGCGCCAGAGGCGCTTCCGCTTTTATCGTGGAAA
This sequence comes from bacterium, assembly GCA_004299495.1. Lineage (GTDB taxonomy): Bacteria > Omnitrophota > Gorgyraeia > Gygaellales > UBA12090 > SCPY01. The sequence continues at coordinate 5,917 of SCPY01000178.1, forward strand.
AAGGCACTCCCGGCTTTACCTTCGGAAAGAAGGAAGAGAAGATGGGTATCAGGGCGTCTATTACCAGCGAGCTGATTTTTACCGACTGCAAAATTCCCAAAGAGAACCTGATTGCCAGGGAAGGCATGGGATTTATCGTTACAATGAAGACCTTTGATATGTCCCGGCCGGGCGTAGCGGCACAGGCCCTGGGTATCGCGCAGGGCGCCTTAGAGCTGGCGGTTAAATACTCAAGGGAGAGGAAGCAGTTCGGAAAGCCCATTTCCGGCTTTCAGGGTATCCAGTGGATGTTAGCGGATATGGCTACCAAGGTAGAGGCATCCAGGGCGTTAGTTTACGCGGTGGCCAGGATGCTTGACAGCGGAAACACCGGCGTGGCCAAGGAATCCGCGATGGCAAAGCTCTTTGCCTCAGACACCGCGATGCAGGTATCTACCGATGCCGTGCAGATTTTAGGCGGCTACGGTTATATGCGGGATTATCCGGCTGAAAAATACATGCGCGACGCCAAGATCACCCAGATTTACGAAGGAACTAATCAGATTCAGCGTAATATTATCGCCCTTCAGTTAATTAAGGAAATGGCAAAGCTGTAAAGCCAATTAACAAATTAACCAAAGATGAATATAATCGTTTGCATAAAGCAAGTTCCGGAGACTACCGAGGTAAGGATTAATCCTGAGACCAATACCTTAATGCGTGAGGGGGTTAAATCCATTATCAACCCTTTCGATATGTACGCGATAGAAGAGGGTGTGCGTATCAAGGAAAAATCCGGAGGCAAGGTGACGGTTCTCACAATGGGTCCGCCTCAGGCGGAGACGGCCCTGCGGGAGGCGCTTTCTTTAGGCGCGGATGAGGCGATATTGCTATCAGACAGGGCCTTTGCCGGAAGCGACACCTGGGCCACCAGTTATACCCTGGCATGCGCCATACGCAAAATTAAGGATTACGATTTGATTGTCTGCGGCAAGCAGGCTTCAGACGGAGACACCGCCCAGGTGGGCCCGGGAATTGCCACGCATTTAGATATCCCTCAGGTAACCTATGTGAAGAAGATTGAAGAAATAAAGGATAAAACAGTCCGGGTTGAGCGGATGACCGAGGAAGGTTACGAAATAATCGAGTCAGGATTGCCTGTGCTTTTTACTGTGGTAAAGGAGATAAATTCACCCCGTATGCCCGCGCTGAGGGGGCTTATGCGCGCCAAGAGCGCCAAGATTATTCACTGGACGCATAAGGACCTGGAGGCCAACGCGGAAAATCTGGGTTTAGGCGGTTCCCCTACCCAGGTAGTGAAGATTTTTACTCCTCTCCCCAGGCCATCCGGAGAGATGCTGGAAGGAGACGTTGAGGTAATTGCCCGAAAGCTAGCAGATATTTTAAATAAGGAAATATAATGCCTATACAGGTTATCGTAGAGAAGTGTACGGGTTGCACAATGTGCGTAAAGGTCTGCCCTTTTGACGCCATCAGGATTATGGATAAAAAGGCGGTGATTAATTTAGACAAGTGTAATCTTTGCGGCGCCTGCGAGCCCGCCTGTAAATTCAAGGCGATCTTTTTAGAGAAGCCGGAAGCGAGTATCCGGAAACAGGATATAGGCCAATATAGGGGGGTCTGGGTTTTTGCCGAGCAGAAGAGAGGAAAGGTTCAGCCGGTTGTCTATGAGTTGTTAGGCAAGGCAAGAGAGTTGGCGGCTTCATTAGGAACAGAGGTATCGGCAGTGCTTCTGGGGGAGCGCCTGGAAGAGGAAGTCCAGGAGCTCATCTGGCGCGGAGCGGATAAGGTATATGTGGCCGAGAGGTTGGAATTGGCTAATTATCAGGATGAGCCGTATACCAATGTCATTGTTGAGTTAATTAATAAATATAAACCGGAGATTTTTCTTTGTCCGGCAAGTTCGGTCGGCCGTTCATTGATTTCGCGCGTTGCCATCAAAATCAAGGCCGGGCTTACCGCCGACTGCACCGAGCTTGCCATAGACAAAGATAAAAAGATTTTACTCTCAACCCGCCCCGCCTTCGGAGGCAATATTATGGCGACGATCGTCTCGCCTGATTACCGGCCTCAGATGGCTACCGTAAGGCATAAGGTTTTTCCGGAAAGCCTTACGGATATGAAACGTAAGGGTAAGATTATCAGGGAAAGCTTTGACGGCCGGCTTCTTAACAGCCGCACCCGGCTTTTAGATATTGTTGATGAAATTGAGCAGACGGTAAATTTATCCGAGGCGGATATTATTGTCGCGGGAGGCAGGGGATTGAGAGCGCCTGAGAATTTCAGATTAATTGAGGGCCTGGCCAGGTCGTTGGGGGGAGCGGTGGGGGCAAGCAGAGCGGCGGTAGACAGCGGATGGATGGCTTATTCGCATCAAGTCGGCCAGACCGGAAAGACGGTGTGCCCAAAAATTTATATTGCCTGCGGCATCTCCGGGCAGATTCAGCACTTAGTAGGAATGCAGTCTTCAAAGGTGATTATCGCCATCAATTCCGACCCCTACGCCCCGATTTTTAAAGTGGCAAACTACGGTATCGTGGGAGATTGCCTGGAGATACTCCCTGTTCTCACCAAAAACCTGCGAGAAGTTTTGAGAAAATAAGCGATGAAAAAAACTGCCTTGGTTACCGGCGGAGCCGGCTTTTTAGGTTCATATCTATGCGAACGCCTGCTTGAAGGCGGACTTAAGGTTATTTGTTTAGATAATTTCATCACTGGCAGCCAAAGGAATATCGCGCAGTTGTTTAAGAGCAGGGATTTCCGGTTTATTAAACACGATGTCAGTAAGTATGTTGATATAAAAGAAAAAATACACTTTATCCTGCATTTCGCCTCTCCGGCAAGCCCCGTGGATTACCTGAATTATCCTATTCCCACCCTGAAAGTCGGATCTCTGGGGACGCACAATAGCCTTGGCCTGGCTAAGGAGAAAAAAGCGGTATTCCTCCTGGCGTCCACATCCGAGGTCTATGGCGATCCCCTCGTGCATCCTCAGAAAGAAGATTATTGGGGCAATGTCAATTGTATCGGCCCGCGCGGCGTGTATGACGAAGCCAAGCGTTTTGCCGAGGCCATCACCATGGCCTATCACCGGGTGCACAAGGTTGATACGCGCATAGTCCGTATCTTTAATACTTACGGGCCGAGAATGCGCAAGAACGACGGCCGGGCAATACCCAATTTTATCTCTCAGGCGCTTACGAATGAGCCTCTTACGGTGTATGGCCGCGGATTGCAAACGCGCTCTTTTTGCTATGTTGATGACTTGATAGGGGGAATTATCAATCTGCTTATGGCCAAGGATGGCCCGAGGCCCAAAGGGAAAAATGGCTGGTGCCACTGCCCCGTAAATATAGGCAATCCCAATGAAATGCGGCTTATTGATTTGGCTAAAACGATTATCCGGCTCTCAGAGAGTAAAAGCAGGGTTCTCCATAAACCCCTTCCCGTTGATGACCCGAAGCAAAGGCGGCCTGATATTTCCAAGGCGAAGAGGTATCTTAAATGGCAGCCAAATGTTGGCCTTGAAACAGGATTGCGCAAGACGATTGAATGGTTTAGGGAGAATTGATTTTTAGCCTAAATATGGCTGAGATAGCAATTGTACTTACAATCACCATACTCGCCAGTATCCTGATCGCCGCGCTATTGTTATACCTGGGAAGCTCATCCGGCCGATCACACCTTAAAGGCGCCCAGGGAGGATTGCGCGATGCCGGAGCTGCCGCAGGAAATAACCAGAGCGATATTCAGAAGTATTTGCAGGATGCTTTAAGCGAACAACTCGCCAATCTAACTGATTCCTCCCGGTATCTTAATAAAATCACTACAGCGGTTTCTGATGTTTTCAGCAAAGAGCTGGAAAGAAAAGTAAGCCAGAGCGCCCAAGAAATCAGCGGGAAATATGAGGCAATTATCCGGGAAAAATCCAGGAATGAAGAAATCGCCTTAAAGAAATATCAAACGGTCTCTACCGCCAAGAAAGAGACCGAGGCGGTAATCAGAAGTATTGCCGAGGGTTTGGTCGTGGTTGACGCTCAAGGCAATGTGGTGATGATGAACCCGGCCGCGGAAAAGCTCCTGGGCGTAACGCAGAAGGAAAAGTCGGGAAGGCCGCTTACAGAAGGCGTTAAAGACGAGCAGTTAGTTTCTCTTATCAGGCCTCAGCCGGGTGAATCAAAGGGCAGGGAAATAGAGCTGGCAAGCCCCCAGGATGAAACCAAAAAGGTACTGCGGGCAAGCAGCGCGGTGATAGAGAATGAGGATGGCTATACCGTAGGCATGGTTTCGGTTTTAAGCGATATCACCAAGCAAAAAGAATTAGACGCCCTAAAGTCAAGTTTTGTGGCCAACGTTTCCCATGAGCTGCGCACTCCGCTGGTGGCGATGGATAAGTCTATTTCGCTTATCCTTAATAAAGACGCCGGCCCCCTCACCGAGACGCAGGAGCAGTTTTTATCAGTTGCCCAGCGAAACCTGAAAAGATTAGGAAATTTGATTAACGATTTGCTTGACCTCTCCAAGCTTGAGGCGGGAAAGATCGAGATACGCAGGGAACCATTATCAATCGAGATAATAATTACCGAATCCGTTGAAGCCCTTACCGGCTGGGTAAGGGCGAAGTCCATTGGGGTGGTTAAGAATATTAAGAGCGGCCTGCCGCGGGTTGATGCTGACCCGGGAAGAATAATACAGGTGTTAAACAACCTGATCGGCAACGCGATAAAATTCACTCCCCATAACGGTGTTATTACTATTGACGCGGGGCTGTCCCGGGACGGAAAACGGGTAGAGGTGAGTGTCAAGGATATGGGCGAGGGGATCGCGAAAGAGGATTTGCCAAAAATTTTCGATAAGTTCTATCAGGCAGGCTCGGAAAGGGTTACGGCAGACATAAGTGGAACCGGCATAGGATTATCTATCGCTAAAGAAATCGTAGAGTTGCACGGCGGTGATATTTGGGTAGAGAGCGAAAAGGGCCGGGGCGCGAAGTTTTCTTTTACCTTGCCGGTTTATTAAGATAAGGGGCTAAGGGTATGGAAAAAAGCGGGATAAAGGTGCTGGTGGTTGACGACGAAGACGACTACAGGCAGTTGATGGTTTTCTGGCTGCAATCCAAAGGGTATAACGCGTTACCGGCCTCAAGCGGAGAGGCCGCGGTAGAATTGGTAAAAGAAGAAAATCCGGACATCATTTTTATGGACTTGCGCATGCCGGTGATGGACGGGCCAAAGACAATAGCCAGAATCAGGGAATTTAACGCGGATGTGCCTATCATAATTATCAGCGCCTACCTGGATGACTCAAAAATCAGAGAGGCAACTATTGCCCCCGGCATCGCTGGCGTTTTTTACAAAGGCAAAGATTTCTCCCAGAGCCTCATACTTCTTGAGTCCGCCCTGCGCACCCACAAAAGGCTCAAGAAATAATTTTTCAATTCTCCCCGAGATTTCGCTTGACATAAAATAGCAATATGGTATATATTAGAGTTATGGTAGTTACAGTAAATACCAATTGTGCCGGAGAATAACCGGCGCGCCGCAACCGGATATGTCAAAGAAAATAAAAAATAATAACCAGGGCAAAATGATCTCGGCCAAAGATATTATGAACAGGCATAATATCTCATACCAGACAGTTAATCATTACACGGATATCGGCCTCTTGCCGGTAGTGGTGAAGCAGGGCAATGAAAGGTTTTACGCGGGCGCTCTGGTAGATAAGCGTTTGAAGAAGATAAGGGCATTAACGAAAGAAGGCTATTCTTTGCGGCTGGTTCGCAAGCTCTTGGTGGGTATTTAGGTTATAATTAAAATAGAGGAAATATGCCCGGGCCGTTTCCGCAGTGTGAAGGTTTAATTTTAAGTTTTGTAGTGCGGGCTTTACCCCGTTAGGGCATAAGAAGCCCTAACGGGTTTTTTATTTCATAACCAAAAGATGAGTTATTACAAGGTGTTGGGATTCGATAAGGAGCCTTTCTCCACAAGCCCGGACCCCGAATTCTTTTATCTCTCCAAAGAACACGAGGCCGCGCTTACCAATATCTTGATAGAGCTCAGGGTCAAGAGAGGGCTTTCCGTCATTCTGGGAGACGTGGGCACGGGAAAGACAACTCTTTCAAGGAAGCTTATTCAGGAATTAAGGCAGAGGGATGATTTTGTATTCCATATCATCCTGGACCCTTCTTTTGAGAATGAGTTTTTGCTGGTAAGCTCTCTGGCCAGAAACTTTGAAATCAGCCCAGGCGATTATTCCCAGGCCACGATACTTGACCTAAGAGAGTCTCTGGAAAGATTTTTATTTCAAAAGGCGGTGACAGAGCAGAAGACGGTAACGCTCATAGTTGATGAGGCGCAAAAATTAAGCGAAAGCTCAATTGAAACCTTGCGCGTACTGCTTAATTACGAAACGAACGAATTCAAGCTTCTGCAGCTGGTTTTGCTGGGGCAGCTTGAGTTATATTCAAAGATAATCAATATCCCCAATTTTTTTGACCGTATCAGTTTCAGGTATACCCTGAATCCTCTTGATTTTGAAGAGACAAAGGAAATGATTGAATTCAGGATACGCCAGGCGGGGTATAAGGCAAATATGCACTTGTTCCTGGATGAGGCCTTACGGGCGATTTATGAGCACAGCCGCGGCTATCCCCGGCAGATAATTATGTTTTGCCACCGGGCGCTCAAAAGCCTGATTCTAAGAAACAGGTTTGTGGTTGACGCGGCCCTTGTCAGGGAAATGATAGAGGATGAAATAAAGTCAGGATGGCACAGGAAAGACCTCTTACTCCAGAAAAACAACTGCTAAATTTGATTGAAACCCCAAGGGCAAAGGACGCGGCGGCCATAAAGGCGCAGGCGGTCAGGCACAGAAGCTTAAGCCTGATATCCCTAAGCGCGTGGCTGGGCAGGTTTCTTTTTCTCAAAGATTGGTTTAAAAAGAGCTTAAGCTTATCAGGCAAGAAGCAATTAGATATTAAGCTAATCAATAATCTGCTTGGCTTAAGCGCGGCCATTTTTGCCGTGTGCGCCGTTGGAAATTTTACGGGTTCCGTCTTGCGTTTAAGAAAAATGCCTTTTGAAAAACCTGAATTCAAGGGTATGGGTAAAGCCGACATGTTTCTGGAGGGCTCTCTCTTAAAAAATACGGCGTCCTATTACCTTGAACAGATAAGGCAAAGGGATATCTTTCGTATGGGCCCGAAAAAGGACGAAGGCGGTGCCCCTGAGCCGCCAGAGCCGGCAGGGCCTTCCGGAGAAATCATAGAGGCAACAGGCCACCTTAAGCTGGTGGGCATTTCCTGGTCAGGGGATCCTGACGCGATGATTGAGGACACCAAGGCGTTGAAAACATTTTTTGTCAAAAGGGGGCAGATGATTGGCGATGTGAGGGTCCAGGCCATCTTCAAGGACAAGGTGATTTTGCAGTACAGAGGGGAAGAGGTAGAGCTGCGATGAGGAATTTCTTAAAACGCGTATGTATAAGCGCTCTGGTTCTGCTTTTATGCGCCCATACGCCGGTACCGGCTGAAGATGCCGCCGCGCAATTCGCCCAGGCGCCCGCGCTTGCTCCGGCGGTTACTCCCGCTCCGGCCGGCCTGGAGGAAAAGATTGCCCTTGACCTGCGTAATATTGATGTGGTAGATGCTCTCAAATTCTTATCTCTAAAGGCCGGATTGAATATCATAGCCACCAAGAATGTCGCCGGCAGGATCACGCTTATGGTTCAGGATGTCGCGGTCAAGGATATATTTGACATAATGCTTCGTTCAAACGGGCTTGCTTATGTGAAGGAGGGAGACATTTATAATGTGATGACCGGAGAAGAATACCGGGCGCTTTTCGGGAAAAAATTTGAGGATATCCGCGAGGTGAAGGTATTCAGGCTTAAATACGCTATTCCCGAGCAGGCATTCAGCTTGATGGATAGCCTAAAAAGTGATATCGGCAGGGTTTTGGTTGAGCCGGAGACCGGTACAGCGATGATTATGGACACCCCCGCGAACATTCAGGAGATTCAAAATGCCTTATCTTCCTTAGAGCAGAAGAATTTAGTAGAGGTGTTTACCCTGAAATACGCCAAAGCCAAGGATGTGGAAGAACAGCTTAAGGCTCAGTTAGACGCGAAGAAGGTGGGTTCAATTAAATCGGATGAACGCTCTAATCAGGTGATTATCCAGGCCTTGCCGGACAGGATGCGGGATGTTGAAAAACTGGTTGAGGCCCTGGATAAGAAGACAAAAGAGGTTTTGATTGATACGCAAATCATCAAGGTTAAATTATCCGACCAATTAGACTCAGGCATTGAGTGGGAGGGCCTGATGAAGATGGGGAATCAGTTTGGGACCTCATACTTAGGGTCCGCGCCTTTTAGCGTATTGCAGTCTTCAACCGCAGCCTGGCAGTCCCGCAGGGCATTTATGGATTCCCTGGCAGGGACTACCGGTATCGGCGCGTATCCTTTTAGTGGCAATACCGCGAGCGTAAATTCCAGCACCAAGGCATCTTTGGGAGAAAAGATACACCTGGGCATAATAGATAAAAGGCGCGACTTTGATGTTTTGCTTAAGTTCTTGCAGACCCTGGGCAAGACGCAAATTCTCTCTAATCCCAAGCTCGCGGTGATAAATAACCAGGAGGCAAAGATACACATAGGCGAGCGCCAGGCCTATGTAACCACTACCACCACTACCGGACAAACTACCAGCACAGTTTCGGAAGAGGTAACCTTTGTGGATGTGGGAATTCAGTTAGCCGTAACTGCCACTATCAACGATGACGGATTCGTGACGATGAAGGTAAAGCCGGAGATCTCCAGCGTAGTCTCCACCCTTACCACGCCCAGCGGAAATAAAATCCCCATAATTGACACATCGATGGCTGAAACCACGGTAATGATAAAAGACGGGTCGACAATTATTATCGGAGGTTTGCGCAAAGAAGAGAAAGTGTCCAGTTCGGAGGGCTTTCCTATTTTAAGCAAGATACCTATACTGGGCCATTTTTTAAGCTCAAAGACAGGAAAGTCCGAGAGGACGGAGTTGCTGGTAATGCTTACTCCGCATATTGTAAGCGGAGACAGCCTAACTACGGGGGACGATAGAGATTTTGGCACTAAGCCTGGAAAAGAGTACAAGGAATACCCTTCGTTTACTGAACAGCCGGAATTTAAGGCCCCGCAATCAGTTCCGGAGAAGGATATTGAGCCGGGAGAAGCTCCCGAGCAGGAAATAAAACCCTATCGCGACTACAGCAGCCTTAAGGAAGAAGATAAGGAATACCAACCGACACTCAAAGGAGACCAGGTACAATGAATAAATTTAAGATATCAGCCATCTTGATAGCTGTTTTAGTCTTTGGCCTGCTGTATTTTGGTTTTAAATCTCAAGCCCTTTCCAATAAACTAAAAGAGATTAAGCCTGGTTACGAAAAGATCCGTCAGGGTGAGCAGGAATTTAAGAATAAATATACCGGATTACTCAATGAGTTTGAGGCGATGAAAAAGGAATCCGAGGCTTTAAGGCAGGACCGCGATAACCTTCTGGCGCGGGCAAAGGGGCTGCTTGCGGATACAAGCCGCCTCAAAGAACTTGAGGAGGCGGTTAAAGAAAACAAAAAAGATAACGAAGCGCTTGAGAAAGAAAAGCAGGATTTGGAGAATTCTCTCTTTAGCCGCGGCGCCGAGATTAAGGAGCTGCGGGATTCCCTGGCGCAGATATCAAAAGAAAGGGATGAATTTAAGTCCGCGTATGAAAAATCAAGAAAGGATAATACGATACGGGAGCTGAGGAGCGAAATCTCCGATCTGCAAAAAGAAAAGTCCGGACAAATCGCGAAACTGCAAAAAGAAAACAGCGATATAGAATCAGATTTTAAACAGGCGCAAAAAGAGCTTGCGCAGCTTAAAGATCAGAAATCTAAATTAGGCAAAGAAGTTGAGGCCCTGAGTTCGGAATTGAAGGAATACAAAGCCAATTATGCCGGAGCGCAAAAAAAGAATAAGGCATTGGAGGAAGAAATAAAGAATATGCCTAAGAAATTTACCGAGCTTGCCCGCCAGAATAAAGTATTGATCAAGGGCACTTCCCAGATGCATTATAACTTAGGCGTTTTTTATACCAAGAATAAGGAGTATGGCCGGGCAGTCGCGGAATTTGAGAAGGTAATTGAGATAACGCCTGATGACGCCTACGCGCATTTTAACCTGGGGTATATATATGCCGAGTATCTGGTAAACCGCAAGAGGGCGATTGAGAACTTCCGCCATTACCTGCGGCTTGCCAAAAGCGATGACCAGGATGTGGATTGGGTAAAGAAAT
>SCPY01000179.1 GCA_004299495.1 bacterium
CCGGCGGTAATCCATACGGATATAGTTGCCGGAAAAAGGATAGGGATTACGGTCCTGCCAAAGGGTTTTGGCTGCGAGAACAAATCCCGGGTTAAAATGTTTAATCCCACGGCTTCGCTTGAAGCTATCAAAGAATTTATTGTTCAGTCCGTAAAGGACGCGGGCCCTGACGCCTGCCCGCCCTTTGTTGTAGGGGTGGGTATCGGAGGAACTCAGGATTACGCGTGCCTGTTAGCAAAGAAGGCATTGCTTAGAAAACTATCCGCTAAACGTTATGCACTAAACGCTAAGCTAGAATCGGATCTGCTAAAAGAGATTAATAATCTGGGTATCGGGCCGATGGGCCTGGGAGGGAAGACGACCTGCCTGGGGGTAAATGTTGAGTCCTGTCCTACGCATATCGCGGGCTTACCGGTCGCGGTAAATATCAGCTGTCACGCTCTTCGGAGCGCGACAACAATACTCTAAGATGAGATATTTAAAAGCAGGGGATGAAATTTCATATACCGGTAAGCTTTATACCGCGCGAGACCAGGCGCATAAGAGATTGGTTGAGGCAATAAGAGCGGGTAAAAAATTACCAATTGCTTTAAGGGGCCGGATTGTTTATTATTGCGGCCCCACGCGCGCGCCCAAGGGAAGGGTTATAGGTTCTTGCGGCCCGACGACAGCAAGCAGAATGGATGAATTTACGCCGGCATTGCTTAAGGCAGGCGTCAAGGCTATGATAGGCAAGGGCAGCCGCTCTCAGGATGTTATTAGGGCCATCAGGAAGCATAAGGCAGTGTATTTTTTGACTTATGCCGGATGCGGGGCTTTGCTTTCCCAGTACGTGCTTGGGAAAAAGTTAGCCGCCTACCATGATTTAGGCCCGGAGGCAATTTATGAATTGCGTGTAAAGGATTTTCCCTTAATCGTAGCGGTGGATTCAAAAGGCGCGGATATATATAAAAAGCGAGGGGTGAATGAATCGTTCAGACGGCAGAAGTCCGGATAAGATAAGAAAAGTTACCATATCCAGAAATTACATAAAGCACGCGGAGGGCTCGTGCCTGATAGAGTTGGGCAGTACGCGGGTGATTTGCACCGCTTCCCTTGAGCAGACGGTGCCTCCGTTTTTAAGGGGAACGGGAAATGGATGGCTTACCGCGGAATATGGCATGATTCCGCGTTCAACCCACACCAGGATGAACCGCGAGCGGGATAAAATATCCGGCAGGACTTTTGAGATCCAGAGGTTAATCGGGAGGAGCCTGCGCGCTATTTTTGAGCCCAAGGATATCGGCGAGCGCACTATCAAAATTGATTGCGACGTAATCCAGGCGGACGGAGGCACCCGCACCGCCGCCATCACCGGAAGTTTTGTCGCTTTATGCGATTGCCTGCTTAAGCTCAAAAAAGATAATACTATCGCCTCAATTCCTATTCACGATTACCTTGCCGCGACATCGGTAGGGATATACCAGAATCAGCCTATCCTGGATTTGACCTATGAAGAGGATTCCAGGGCGGAAGTGGATATGAATATTGTGATGACCGGAAACGGTGAATTTGTGGAGGTGCAGGGGACAGGCGAGGGCAGGACATTTAGTAAGGAAGAGATGGACAGGCTTCTTGATTTCGCGAAAAAAGGAATTGATGAGCTTGTTGATG
>SCPY01000180.1 GCA_004299495.1 bacterium
CCTTCATTCCTACCGCCTTATCGGCTTTGCCTTTCAAAAGGCAGTTTATGGCGGCCTCCCCCAAACAAAGGGCCAGCGTCCGGCTAAAGGCGGTGGGCCGGCCTCCCCTCTGGATATGGCCTAACACAATCGGCCTGGTCTCAAGGCCGGTCATTTCCGTTATCTTTCGCGCGACTTCTTCCGCTTTTGCCGCGCCCTCCGCGGTGACAATAATCCAGCTGGCCTTTCCCCTTAGATTTCCCGCTACGATGCTGTGGCAAATGGCCTCTAAATCAAATTTTCGCTCCGGGATAATTACCTCTTCGCATCCCCCGGCAAGAGCCACCTGCAGGGCGATAAATCCGGAGCTCCTGCCCATTACCTCAACCACAAAAATCCTCTCCATTGAGGTAGCGGTGTCGCGGATATTATCAATGGCGTAAAGGGCGGTATTTACCGCGGTATCCGACCCAATAGTTACATCTATTCCGTTTATATCATTATCAATTGAGACCGGTATTCCGACGCAAGCGATATTAAATTTCCTGCCAAATTCATGCGCCGCGCGAAAAGACCCATCACCTCCGATAACAATAAGGGCGTCTATAGAATTCTTCTTTATCGCCTGGAATGCCCTCTTTTGGCCTTCCTCTGTCTTAAATTCGGCGCAGCGGCTTGTCTTGAGTATGGTCCCGCCTAAATTAATAATTCCCGAAACCGAGCGGTGGCTAAGCGGCTCCAGCTCTTCATTAATTAACCCCCACCAGCCGCGCAATACTCCGGTAACTTCCAGTTTATTGCTTATGGCGCAACGCACCACGGAACGTATCGCCGCGTTCATTCCGGGGGCGTCCCCGCCGGCGGTCAATACCCCGATTCTTTTTATCGCCATCTCGTACCAGCCTTCAGCCGGCATCTTCCGCGGCTGTTCAATCCCTGGCTTAAGTCCCCTCTTCCCAGCTGGAAAGATATTTAATCTGTTTGGATGTCAGCTTTTCAATTTTTATGCCCATTGAGCCTAATTTTAATTTCGCGATATTTTCATCAATATGCTTAGGCACAGAATATACTTCCTTTTCCAGCCTCTTGCATTCTTTCACGATGTACTCCACCGACAGCGCCTGGTTGGCAAAGGACATATCCATCACGTTTGCCGGATGGCCTTCGGCCGAGGCAAGGTTAATAAGGCGGCCTTCGCCCAAGAGATAAATCCTCCTGCCGTCAGAAAGCGTATATTCATCCACAAAATTACGGGTTCCTCTTTTCTTCTTGCTTAAGGCCTCCAGCGCCGGAATGTCTATCTCCACGTTAAAATGCCCGGCATTAGCCACAATCGAGCCGTCGCGCATCAGGCCAAAATGTTCCTTACGGATAACGCTTACGTCACCGGTAGCGGTTAAGAATATATCCCCAACCTTTGCGGCATCAAGCATGGGCATAACCTCAAAGCCGTCCATTGCCGCCTCAAGCGCCCGAAGAGCGTCTACCTCAACCACAATAACCTTTGCCCCCATGCCCCGGGCGCGCATTGCCACTCCTTTGCCGCACCAGCCGTAGCCGCAGACCACAAAATTACATCCGGCAATGAGTTTATTGGTGGCCCGGATTATGCCGTCAATGGTAGACTGGCCCGTGCCGTAGCGGTTGTCAAAAAGGTGCTTGGTCTGGGCGTCGTTAACCGCAATTATGGGGTAGTCGAGCGCGCCGTCTTTTTGCATTGCCCGCAGGCGGATTACCCCGGTAGTAGTTTCTTCCGTTCCGCCCAGTATCTGCGCTATCAAATCCTGCCTTTTCTTATGGATTACGGAAACCAGGTCCGCTCCGTCATCCATAGTGATATGCGGCTTTATATCCAGAGCGCTGTTTATATGGCGGTAATAGGTGCGGGTATCTTCTCCTTTAATAGCGAATGTTTCTATCTCGAAATCCTTTACCAGGGAAGCCGCCACATCATCCTGCGTAGAGAGAGGATTTGAGGCGCAAACCCTGACCTGCGCTCCGGCAGACTTTAATACATCCGCCAGCACCCCGGTTTCCGTGGTAACATGCAGGCAGGCGGATATACGCATTCCGCGCAAAGGTTTTTCCTTGCTAAACCTTTTTTTGATAAGGTTTAAAACCGGCATATTATTACTGGCCCACTCTATGCGCAGCCTGCCGCCTTGAGCTAACTTAATATCTTTTATATCATAATCCATAATAATCTCCGTTTATTTGTAGCGTTTAGCGTATAGCGGATAGCGTTTAGGATTGGCTAATCGATTTGCTTTTTCCCTATCCGCTATACGCTCTGCGCTATAATTTCGCCGCCTGCTTCTTGAGCGCCTGCGCCTTATCAGTAGATTCCCAGCTGAACTCTGCTTCAGTCCTGCCGAAATGTCCGTAGCAGGCAGTTTTCCTGTATATGGGCCTAAGCAGGTCCAGGGACTGAATCATCCCGTGGGGGGTCAAATCAAAATTGTCCTTAATAAGCTTGCCTATGGCGGCTTCGGAAATCTTTCCCGTGCCATAGGTATCTACCATTACTGCCAGCGGCTCGGGCCGTCCGATAACATAGGCAATGTGAATGAGGCATTTATCGGCAACTCCCGCGGCCACGACATTCTTGGCGATATATCTGCCCATATACGCGGCTGAGCGGTCAACCTTGGAGGGGTCCTTTCCGGAAAATGCCCCTCCGCCGGGAGCAGCCACCCCGCCGTAGGTATCTACGACGATTTTTCGCCCGGTCATGCCCGTGTCAGACTGCGGGCCGCCGATGACAAACTTTCCGGTTTCGTTTATATAAAATTTTGTGTCTTTATCCATATACTCTTTGATGACGGGCTTGGCAATTTCTTCAATCATCTCCTGGCGCGCCTTCTTGGTTATACGCGCCCCTGAAGCATCCAGGATATCATCGGTATGCTGGCAGGCCAATACCACCGAATCCACCCTCTTGGGATGGCCGTCGTGATACTCCACGCTTACCTGGCTTTTGCAGTCGGGGCCGAGGTATTTCAGGACTTTTGACCTTCTTACCTCCGCGGTCTTCCTGACTAATTTGTGCGAGAGCATTATCGGCAAGGGCATAAGCTCGGGCGTCTCCCTGCAGGCGTATCCGACCATAAAACCCTGGTCGCCGGCTCCGCCCTTATTTACTCCTTGGGCGATGTCCGGAGACTGGCTGTGAATGGTATTGATAACCGCGCAGGTATGATAGTCAAAGCCGTATTTGGGATGGTCGTAGCCGATTTCTTTTAAGATGTTCCGGGTAAGATTGTGCACATCCACGAAACCGGTAGTGGTAATCTCGCCGCCCACAATCAAAAGCCCCATCGTCACATAGGTCTCGCA
>SCPY01000181.1 GCA_004299495.1 bacterium
TCCGGAGAAACCTCTCTTACCTTTTGCATGACCTCTTCCAGCGTCAGCCTCCTGAAAGGCGCGGCAGCGTCAATGCCAAATACCTCGCAGCCGTAATCCTTAAGGCTCGCGCTAAGGTATGAAAGTCCAGGCGGCGGGACAAACGAGGCGTTTGCAGACGGCGGATTGATAAGCAATACTCTTTTGCTCATTTATCTCACTCCTTTAATGAGGCTAACGGTTTAACCTTGCATACAGGGCTGGCGATATTAAACGCCTTTAGCGCGTTCAAAACCCTCTCTGCGTCCTTGTATTTTCCGGGGTTATGCTTCACAATGCTGGTTTTGCGCATATGGTAGACCTTTATCCTGTTAATTTTCAGGCGCGCCAACAAATCCTCTTCACTGATGTCGTTTTTAAAGGCGTGCGTGACGTTTCCCGTGCCGTGGCAAGAAGAATACAGCGCGTCTTTTGCCCCTGATTCAGCCACGCAGATATATGAAGGCGTGGCTAATGAACTCGGCAAGGGAAAGGGCTGGCCGGTATGCTTATACACCGGATGCCAGCCCATCTTCTCCTTAGGGTATGCCTGGCAGCCTCCCTGACGGTGCACCCAAATCTTTTGGCCGTCGTAATCTTCCCTTTGTATCAGCACATGCGAGAGGTCATATAAAAGCGGACAAGCCATATCCTTATCTCTAAATACCTCCCTCAATGCGCGGCGCACAACTTCTGTAAGATACATCCTTTTTAAATAACCAAAGTTTGCCGCAGCGTATGATGCGCTGATGTAGCGTATCCCTAGGGGAGAATTAGCATCTATCAAAGGAGGCGGGTCCCTGCGGAAGACAGCCCCCGGTAAAGACGCTGCCTCCCGTAAAGACCTTAAACGCTTAAGATGGTAGCCGCTTTTTACCAGAACGGAAATCAGCCTGTCAAAATACCTTCCTGACATCTTAAAAGCGCTGAAATACTGGCCGATTATTCCGCCCACGGGCCCGGCGTCGGAATGCATCATAAAGACTATCTGGCCCTTTTTTATCTTGAGCTGCCCTGCGCGCTGTTCGTCAAAAACATCGGATACCTCCTGCATCTCTATGAAGTGGTTTCCCCCGCCCATATAATCAAACCCCATTTCAGCCACCTTAAAACTTGCGCGCGGGATATTCTTTAGTATCTGCTTGCGGGAAAGGTTAAATCCGGTAAACATATTGCCCCGGCATTCAATATTAAGAAGCTCATTCTTATCAAGTCCGAACCTTTTTATGCCCCATTCGCAGCCGCTGGAAAGAATCTCGCCTGCCTCATGTTTTTTAAGCTTAAATGTGCCGTTTGGGCCGTGGAAAATTTTTGAGCGCAGTATCCCGAATAACTGATCCATGGCCTTTTCATCCATATCGGCGCTTGTGAGGGGAGTGAGAAAAACCCTCATCCCGCAGTTATTGGCAATAGGTATTAAGCCCGGCATCACATAATCACGCGAGGCAATAACAGTTCCCGTAGGGCAGACAAACCCTGACTTATAATGAACCTCCGGCAGAGCCACGATATGGCCGAAGATACCCTTGATCGCGGATAACGCCTGCAGCCTTTCAATGGACCTATCTCGGGGCATGGTGTCCTTATCCACAAATAACCGTATCTCGGTTTTGCCGCTATTTCCGGGAATGACAAGTGGGCTTGCTATATCCCCTACTAACGCGCTCATGCCTCTGCCTGCTCCTTTCTAGCTGAGATCAAATATTCTATAAAAGCGCTGCCTATTGCGCCTTTCCTTACGCCGGCAAAATAGCAGTCTGCGCCGGGCAAGGAACGTCCAAGGCTTTCTCCGGAAGCCATGCCGGAGGAAAACGCATCAAACAAAGAGAAAATATCAATAAAGGAATATTCGAAGAATTCTTTTGTAGCGGCGTCAATCCCGTTTTTCATGCGTAAAAATTCCTGCGCGGCAATGCCCCTGATAAAATTATCTTCGGCAAGACAGATAATATAGGCGCTTTTTAATTTTGCCCTGGGGCTCAGCCTGTTTTTATCCAAGGAATAAAAACGCTTGCCCTTGACCATATACCCCGAATCAGAGATACCGCTCACACCCGCTATTCCTTTGTCAAAGGATGAAAAACGCAGCATATCCGCAAAGGAATAAATGAAACCGTCTTTTACCAGCAGGAAATTATCGCTGAGCAGTTTAAACCCTGAGCCGGATACCGAGGACAAGGCAAGGCTGCTTTTTCCGCATCCCGGGAGGCCGCAGAAAAGATAACCCTCTCCGTCCTTTTCAACCGCCGAGCCGTGCACCAGGGCAAAGCCCATCTCATTTTTAGCTATATAAAGAATAATAAAATGCGCAAGGTACCTGATTAAGTAATAAAATTTTTCCTGCAATATACCTTTTTGAAACAGTCCCTTGAACCTTTCCCTGGAGGATGAGTTAATAAAGGCGTTAATCAGCAATTTTCTTTCCCTGCGCTCAAGGCAGAAACTCAGCCAGGGCAGTAAAAATGGATCGTATACCAGCCTGTTTTGAGCGCTATAGAGCTTAAAAGCGCTGTTGGCGAATAAAACGCATCCTTTCTTTTCTTCTGCGAAATACCTCCCCGTATTTAGGGATGGGCCGAAGTCAACATTGAGTATAACCTCAAAAGACGCATCCTCCGATTGAGGCAGAAAGGAAAGGCTGTCTTGCGCAAAGGAGATAAAACCGGCATTGCCGCTTTCAACACAAAAATCAATATTATAAATCCTAAATGCCTTTTTCATAATCAATTAAGGCTGATCAGCCGGCCTTTGCCGTTGATAATAAAAGAAATAAAATGCAGGATATCCTCCTTTGACTTATTTACCGAAAGCCTCTCTACTTTTATCTTGACCACGTCGCGCAATACGCTAAGCAAAAGAAAGGGAAAACACCCCCCGTCAATATTCAGCGCTGAATTATAATCCCTTATAACACGGGCCGCCTCTTTGGCTGCGCCGCCCCCTTCGCAGAAAAGCTCCTTTAGACTCTCAAACAACGGTATCTTGCGAGAATCCGTATAATAAAAGGCCAGAAAGGTCAGGGCATCGGCAAGCGGCAATCCCGCGCCTTGAGAATATTCCCAGTCCAGTACGGATATCCCTTTGGCGCCTATAAGCATATTGTAATGCGTAAAATCCCTGTGCCAGAACACACTCGGCATATCCTGAATTGAGCTTGAGAAATTGCTGCGCATAAATCTTTTTAGCGCGTCATATGAGAAATAAGCGCTCAAGAGCGGCTCGTTTTCAGAATACCACCTGCTAAAATCTTCCTCCTGCTCACGCAAAGAAAGGCTGCCTTTGCGGCTGGTAGCGCGGTGAAAACTGCTCAACCATTCAATCGCCGCGGAAAAATATCTGCCTCCTTCCGGAGTCTTTATTTTTTCCCGGAAATCCCTGCCCTGGCAAAACTCCTCCATGTAAACCGGCCTTCCGGAAATAAAACCGAAATACGCCGGATACGGCACTGCGCCGAGAAAACCCCTGCCGCTGAAATCAGAGTGAATCCCGCGCAGGTTATCGTATTCCGCCCGCAGGAATGATGCGTCGCTATCCCTGGTAAAAACCTTGGCCACCAGGCTTCCTTTACCATTCTCATCGCAGATAAAATATATATACTTTCCTATCGCATGCTGCTTGATATAAACCAGCGCCCTGGCTTTTGAGGCGCCATCTGGAAAAAAGCGGGCGAATCCCCGGCTGTTATCGGAAATTATCCTCCTGATTTCTTCAATCATAGAGGTATCGGCCTTTCTGCAAATAACCGCTTTAGGTAAAAAATACTTAAGCAGGCAAAGCCTGAACATAAGGCAAAGGCAGCCGCGCTTTATTTTTGCTCCTAGGGAAGAGCCCTTAAAAACCCTGCCTATTGAGAATACAAAAGGCTTATACCCGGAAAGCGGAACAAGCCATTGAGGCATATTAACATCCGGCATAGGCCAGTAAAGCTCCGCGTCTTTACAGGCTGGGCTCTCAGGCCTTTCTCTATTATTAACCAAGGTCATTGAGCTCAACAGTCCCGTTACGCCGGGTAAAGCTATTTAGTTTTCCCATAAGCCTTCCGGGAAGCCCGGACACCCTCTTTAAAATACTTCCTCCTGCGCCGGACATCCGCTGAAGCAAGGCGTAACCTTCCTCCAAGTCCTCTTCCGACATGGAAGAAAAATTTGCGTATAACCTGTTTGAGATGCTGTCAAATTCATCCCCTCTTCCCAGATGAGTCCGGATATAAATATCTTCGTCTTTAATAAATCCGCCTGCCAAGGCCTTTTTATAATCCACCGTGCCGGGAAAGGGCGTAAAATAAAAACCGCCTGCCACCAGTTTCCATTTTTTAGCCTCTTTTATGGTTGACATAAGCGAATCCCTGTCCTGTCCGAAATAACCGACAATAAAAGACGCGCAGACCTCCTTAAAGCCTACGCTGAAGGTATTCTCAAGGCCTTCTTTAATCTTATCCACGGTTATCCTCTTGTTCATCGCGTTTAAGATAGTCTGGTCAAAACTTTCAATGCCGTAATTTACCCTGATGCATCCC
>SCPY01000182.1 GCA_004299495.1 bacterium
GCAAATAGAAAGATATAAAGAATGTATGACTTAATTATTATTGGTGGCGGGCCTGCGGGATTGACCGCGGCTTTATATGCCGGAAGAAGCCGGCTTAGGACCCTGCTTATAGAGAAGATGGCGCTGGGGGGCCAGATTATTTTATCGCCTACTATAGAAAATTATCCCGGTTTTCCCGGAGGCATTGATACGCATGAGCTGATTTCCGCGATGCGCAGGCAATCCGAAGAGCTGTCTATTGAGATAAAGACCGAGGATTCCGTAGGAATAATTCCTCAGGGTGGGATTTTCAAGGTTAAGGGCAGGGAGGAGGAATTTGAGGCAAAGGCCGTTATTGTGACAAGCGGGGCCTTCCCCAAAAAACTGAATATTCCCGGCGAAGATAAGCTTATTGCCAGAGGGGTCTCTTATTGCGGGACCTGCGACGGGCCTTTATTTAAAAATAAGGAGATTTTTGTGGTGGGCGGCGGGGACAAGGCGGTGGAGGAGGCGATATATTTGACCCGCTTTGCCGCGAAAGTGCGGCTTATCCACCGCAGGGACCAGCTTCGAGCAAGTAAAATCCTGCAGGAGCGGCTTTTTGAAAATAAAAAAGTGGAAATTCTATGGAATACTGTCCCTTTAGAAATATTAGGCGAAAAGGCGGTTGAGGGCTTGAAAATAAGGAATGTAAAAGACGCAAGCCAAAAAGACATAACCGCAGGCGGAGTTTTTGTCTTTATCGGCATACATCCCAATACCGAGTTTTTAGGAAATCTGGTGAAAAAAGATGAAGGAGGATTTGTCTTGACCGATGAGGATATGAATACATCGGTTGAGGGAATTTTTGCCGCCGGTGATTGCCGCAGGAAAACCCTTACCCAGGTAATCACCGCCTGCTCTGACGGGGCAATCGCGGCCTTTAACGCGAATCGCTATCTGGAGACGAAATGATATCATTTGAATCGCCAACCAATCATAAAAAGTTAAACGACTGGATTAAGCAGATGGCGGCCTTATGCCAGCCGGATAAGATTGCCTGGATTGACGGTTCGGAGCATCAAAAGCTCATCCTGGAAAAAGAGGCGCTTGTATCAGGCGAAATTATCCAGCTAAACCCCGAAAAACTTCCGGGGTGTTTTCTGCATCGCAGCCGTCCGGATGATGTTGCCAGGACCGAGCACCTGACTTTTATTTGTACCAGGAAAAAATGCGATGCCGGGCCGAATAACAACTGGATGTCTCCCAAAAATGCCTACGCTAAGGCAAGGAAATATTTTAAGGGGGCGATGCAAGGCAGGATAATGTATGTGATCCCTTTCTCCATGGGCCCTGTGGGCTCGCCTTTCAGTAAAATCGGGGTAGAGCTTACCGATTCCATATATGTAGTCCTGAATATGCTGATTATGACGCGGGTAGGCAGCGATGTTTTAAAGCAATTAGGCCCTGAAGGAGAATTTACCAGGTGTCTGCATTCTAAGAGCGACCTGGATATAAACAAACGGCTTATCTTGCATTTTCCCGAAGATAATACCATCTGGAGCGTGGGCTCGGGTTATGGAGGAAATGTCCTTCTGGGAAAGAAATGCATGTCTTTGCGTATTGCCGGTTACCTGGGAAGAAAAGAGGGCTGGCTTGCCGAGCATATGCTGATAATGGGAATTGAGGAGCCAAACGGCCATATTGAGTATATCGCCGGCGCCTTTCCCAGCGCCTGCGGAAAGACCAATATGGCGATGCTCATCCCGCCTCAAGGGCTGCAGAAAAAAGGCTACCGCGTATGGACCGTGGGGGATGATATTTCCTGGATGCGCATTGATTCCGACGGCTGGCTCTGGGCGATTAACCCGGAGGCGGGATTTTTTGGGGTTGCCCCGGGGACTAATTCCAAGAGCAATTCCAACATGGTGAAAACTATTCAGAAGAATACTATTTATACCAATGTTTTACTCAAGCCGGACAAGACGGTTTGGTGGGAAGGCGCGGACGGCGAGGCGCCTCAGCAGGGGATTGACTGGCAGGGCCGCCTCTGGAAGCCGGGGATGAAGGACGAACAGGGTAATGCCATTAAAGGCGCGCATCCCAACAGCCGCTTCACTACCCCCATTGCCAATTGTCCATCCGCATCTTTCCGCCTGGAGCAGCATCACGGGGTTCCTGTCTCGGCGATTATTTTCGGAGCCCGCAGGGCTCATCTTGCGCCTTTGGTTTATGAGTCTTTCAATTGGCAGCATGGAGTTTTTGTTGCCGCGACCATGGCCTCAGAGCTGACCGCCGCTCAGGTAGGCAAAGTTGGCCAGGTAAGGCGGGACCCTATGGCAATGCTTCCTTTTTGCGGTTACAATATGGCGGATTATTTCCGACATTGGCTCCGGATGGGAAAGGGGATGATGCATCCGCCGAGGATTTTTCATGTAAACTGGTTCAGGGCAGACGATAAAGGAAACTTCTTATGGCCGGGATATGGCGAAAACTTAAGGGTGCTGGAGTGGATACTTGACCGATGTAATAACAAGGTGGAGGCAATCAAGACTCCCATCGGATTTGTGCCTAACCCGCTGGATGTGGATATGACAGGTTTATCTATGCAAGATGGAGCCTTGGAAAAACTTCTGGAGATAGACCGTAAGGCCTGGGTTGAGGAATTAAAATCTATAAAAGAATTCTTTAAGCAATTCGGAAAGGCCCTGCCCAAAGAATTATGGCAGGAGTATGAATCGCTCCAGGAGAGGCTAAAATCTCAATGAAGCATCCGGAATGCGTGTTATCCACGGATTTCAAAGAGCTCAAGCTTTTTAGGCGCGGCAAGGTCAGGGATGTATACGATTTAGACGGCCGCCTGCTCATTGTCTCAACAGACAGGATTTCCTGCTTTGATGTGGTCCTGCCTACCCCAATTCCTTTTAAGGGAACTGTCTTGAATCAGATTTCCCGGTTCTGGTTTGATTTTACAAAAGCCGTAATTGATAACCATATGATTGCCTCCGATATAAAAGAGTATCCGGGCTCACTAAAGAAATATGCCGAGAAGCTTCGGGGGCGCTCAATGTTGGTCAGGAAAACTCAGCCGCTTGCCATTGAATGTATCGTGAGGGGCTACCTCTCCGGTTCCGGATGGAAAGAATACCAGGAAACACAATCTATCTGCGGGATAAGCCTTCCTAAAGGATTAAAAGAATCCGATCGTCTCCCCGGGCCCATATTTACCCCTTCAACTAAAGCCGAGGCCGGCCACGATATAAATATAAGCGAGGCAGAGGCGCGAAAGATTACCGGCTCCGCGCTATTTGATGAGGTTAAATCCAGGGCCTTGGCGATATATCAAAAGGCATCCGAATACGCCCTTGGCCGGGGAATAATCATTGCCGATACAAAATTCGAGTTCGGGGTTATAAATGAAAGGGTGATACTTATTGACGAAGTCCTCACCCCGGATTCCTCCCGTTTCTGGCCTAAGGATACTTATGTTCCGGGAAAGCCCCAGGCGAGCTTTGATAAGCAGTTTGTGCGCGATTATCTGGAGGGCTTGGATTGGGATAAAACTCCGCCCGCGCCTGCCTTACCTGAAGAAATTGTCAACAAAACTACCGAGAAATATTTAGAGGCCTACGAACTGCTCACCGGATGCCAGTTATAAAGAAGATATTCTCCCTTCTCTTGAGGTTTTCGATCAGCGGACTGCTTTTATTCATCTTATCCAGAAAGATTGACTACCGCTCTACCTTCAAGGTCCTTGGGACAATAGGGCCGTTTTATCTTATATCCGCGGCGATTGCCTTTCTGATTATTTATGTTGTCGTCTATTACCGCTGGAAAATGCTTCTTGACGCTCAAGGGCTTCATTTTCCGCCAAAGCTGCTGCTTGGCTCTTTTTGCGGCGGAATCTTTTTTAATTTATTTCTGCCTTCAACTATCGGAGGAGACATTGCCCGGAGCCTGGATCTTGGCGCGCACGCAAAAAGCAAGAGCATAGTCGTAGCCAGCGTGCTTTTGGACCGCTTAAGCGGTTTTGTCGGGCTTACGCTCTTAGCCATAGTTTCGCTTATCTTCGGCCATAAGTATATTACCGAGCCGTCGGTGTATGTGGCAGTATTTATAATGGCTTTTCTTCTTGGGAGCTTGCTTTTGATTCTTTTTAACGAAAGAGTGTATGGATTTATAAACAGCTCAATGCGCAAAAGGCAGGGGTTAAAAGAAAAACTCAGGCGCCTGCACGCGGAAATTTACTTCTTTCGCTCAAAGCCCGCGGTGCTTTATCTGAACTTCTTCTATTCGGTGGCCATTCAGGCCGGATCCGCGTTTGTATCCTATCTTTTGCTGCGCTCGCTCCATTGCGATATAAAAATAATCTACCCGTTGATTTTTACCCCACTGGTTACGCTTATCACCGTTCTTCCTATCGCCATAGGAGGGTTGGGCCTGCGCGATGCCTCAAGCGTATTTTTCTATGCCAAGGCCGGGGTGGGAAAAGATATCGCCCTTGGACAATCGCTCTTAAATTTTGCCTTAATTGTTTTTGTGGGGCTTATCGCGGGTATACTCTATGTCTCTACACTTCATTATCGACGGATACAACCTGATAAAGCAGGCGCCGCGCCTCGATAAAACAAATCTGGAAGATTCCCGCAAGGCCCTAATCAGCCTCTTGTCTATTTATCAGCCCCAAGGCAGTAAAAGAAACCGCGTTACGGTGGTCTATGATGGCAGGGAGGGCAGCTTTTCCGCCTCCGGTTCCTCCTCTTCGGTAGGAATAATCTTTGCCCAGGGCGAAAGCGCCGACGACAAAATAAAAAGAATGGTTGAGAAATCGGAAAATCCCAGGAATGTCGTCGTAGTGACCAACGACCGGGAGATCCGGTCTTTTGTGAGGCAAAGAGGAGCTCAGGTAATAACTGTTGAGGATTTCCTGGCAAAATGCGATCGCCTCAAGCCAAAAGGTAAATCCGAGGATAAAATCATCGGCCCTCTTGAAGCGGCAGAGATTAACGAAGAGATGAAAAAGATATGGCTGAAATAAAAAAAGTCACCGGTCACCGGTCACCGGTCACCAGCAGGAAGGAAGAAAGCTATATTAAGTTTCTAGGGACTGCCGGGGCAAGGTTTGTGATGATCAGGCAGCTACGCTCATCGGGAGGCATCTGGATTTCCTATAAAGGCACCAATGTAATTATTGACCCGGGGCCGGGAAGCATTGTCAGGTGCGCGATGAGCAAGCCCAAAATAGACCCCGCGAAACTGGACGGGATAATTCTTACCCACCGCCACCTTGACCACGTTAACGACGTTAATGTGATGATTGAGGCAATGACCGAAGGCGGATTTAAGAAAAGAGGGGTTATATTCTTGCCGCAGGATGCCATTGATGATGAGCCTGTGATATTAAAGCACTTGCGAGGCTGTGTGGAGAAAATAGAGGTCCTGAAAGAAAATAAATCTTACCAAATCGGTAAAATTAAATTTAGGGTGCCTTCAAGATTGAGGCACCCGGTCCAGACGTATGGCATGCAATTTGAGCTTTCAAG
>SCPY01000015.1 GCA_004299495.1 bacterium
CTTCGGGCAATACTGCTGAAATCTCCTTAAAGAATGCGGGTCGCTTGGCGCGCCAAAAACCACCAGCCAGCGAAGAGAAGATAAATCAAAGCTCTCAAATTCCTTCAGGTGCAGAATAGCGTAATACATTGAAGGCACTAAATGAAAACAGGTAACCTTATGCTTCTGGATATTCTTTAAGAACTCCAACGGCTGAAAGCGCTCCATCAAAATAAGGGTTATTCCGTAGCAGATGCAATTCTGAATATACACTAAGCCCCCCGAATGCGATAAAGGCAGACAGCAGAGCTTTACATCGTTCTCGCTAAGGTCCACAAAATACTCCATTGCCTTTGGCGAGCCGTCAAGATGGCGGTAATTAAGCAGGATGCCTTTAGGAGCACCGGTTGTGCCCGAAGTATACATTATCAAGGCGGAGTCTTTGTCTTCAATACTGATATTTTGCGGCGGTAATGGCCTTCCGGAATCCAGGACTTTTTGAAAAGGCCTGGAGTTCGTCTTTGTTGGCTCTAAGACGATAATTTCTTCTAAGCTAGAGACCCTATTCTTTAAGCTTTCCAAAGAAAGACGCTCTTTTTCTTTAGCGATTAAACATCTTGCCTGGCAATGGCTTAAGATACTTACCAGCTCATCTTCGGTAAGCATATAATCAAGGGGAACAACCGTCGCTCCTATGGAAAACAGAGCCAGATAGCTATATATGTATTCCGGATTGTTCGGCAGGTAAATGGCGACTTTATCTGACTTCTTTATGCCTATCTTAAGCAAGCCCTGGGCGAGCTTAAAGACATGGTCATAAAGCTCTAAGAAGCTAATAGGCTGGTCTCTAAAGATTATCGCCGGCTTAGAATGGTATTTTTTTGTAGTGTTGGATAAAACTGAGGTAACGTCCATAAGGAAATATAGTAAAATTTTACTATTTAACTTTCCTTAATTATATGGGAGGGGAGGAGTATTGTCAACTATTTTTGCGGTTAATGTGGGTAATAATTCTCCGCAGGCACCTCGAAATATTCCTGCGATACTGCGAAAGAAAACGGAAAGAAAACTCTCTTTTTATCCATGACTGCCTCCTGTTAACTTAAACCAATTTTGAGTCCTTAAACAAACCCTGACTAACATCAACATTACCGGCACTTCAATAAGGACTCCGACGACCGTTGCCAGCGACGCTCCGGATGACAGCCCAAACAAAATAGTTGAAGTAGCGATAGCTACCTCAAAATGATTGCTTGCCCCCACCAGCGCTGAAGAGGCCGCATCACGATAAGACAGCTTCAGCCATTTCGCCAAGCCGTATGTTATGGCGAAAATCAGGCAGGTCTGAATAAAAAGCGGGATCGCTATTAAAAAGATAATCTGCGGCTGGTTAATAATCAACTCGCCCTTAAAAGAAAACAATAAGATCAGCGTAACCAATAATGCCCCAATGGAAACCGGTGTCAAATAATGCAGGAATTTTCCCTCAAACCATTTGAACCCTTTCTTTTCTATCAGCCATTTTCTGGAGTAATAACCTAAGAGTAACGGCAAGCCAACGTAGATTGCCACTGAAAGCACAATAGTCTGCCACGGAATAGGCATTTTATTCACGCCTAAAAGCCAGCCGCCCAACGGCGCATAAAGAAACAGCATAGTTAAGGAATTTATGGCGACCATAACCAGCGTGTGGCCGTCATTACCCTTAGACAAATGCCCCCAGATCAAAACCATAGCTGTGCATGGGGCTATGCCCAACAAAATGCATCCGGAGATATACGAGCGGAATAGCTCAACCTGCGCCCCGCCTTTTACGGTCTCCATCCCCGGAATCCCCCCCTTAAACAATACCCCAAGGAAAAACCATGCGATCGCAAGCATGGTAAACGGCTTGACGCACCAATTGACAAACAGAGTCAAAATAACCGGCTTCGGTGTTTTTCCCGCCCTGATAACCTCGGCAAAGTCAATCTTGACCATGATCGGATACATCATAAAAAATAGGCAAATTGCAATCGGAATGGAAACCTGATAAATAGAAATCTGATCGAGGGCGACTGCGGCCTGCGGGAATAACTTGCCAAGCGCTATTCCGGCTCCGACGCAAAGGATGACCCAGCCGGTGAGATATTTCTCAAAAAAACTTAATTTTCTTTCTTCGCGGACAATGTGTTCCATCCCTTCATCCGGCCCTTCCTTTCTTGCCGCCCTTACCTGCGACAGTACAGCAGCCGCCTTCAATACGGATTGCTTTTACGTTGACAAGCGCGTCTGTCACCTTCTTGCATGCTGAGGCAACGATTCGCGAGAACGTCGGACGGGATATTTTCATAAGTTTAGCGGCATCACTCTGTTTCATTTCCTCAAGGCACGCCAAACGCATCGCCTCAAATTCATCAATGTTTAATACTACGCCCTCAAGCTTGTTTAATGGTTTGCCCTTAGGGCGAAAGCATCTCTCCCCCGGCAAACACTTAACCCACCTGGTCTTCTTTGGCCTCATATGACTCGTCTCCTGTTATGCACATTGGTTCATAACTGATTTTACCATATCGGGGTTCAGTGTCAATGAAAAATCTTACCCCAAATAAAAAATCCCCCCGATTTATGGGAGGATTATGAATCGCCTTCTGCCTGCGGCCCGACGCCGCTTAATCCGTTATTTTATCAAACTACGTCTTACTAAACACCGCAATTGCGCGTATAAAACTATTTCTCATTCAGGCGGTATCGAACAGCCCTTGCCGCCCCTTCTCTTTTGACGAGGCCCAAACGGACAAGCGGGCCGATCAGCTGATTAACGCGGGCGTCAAGTTACCTCACCTCATAGTTTTTCCGCGTACTTCGGTTAATCATTTTACTGCCTCATATGCTTAAGCTGGCTTTCGTTTCTCAAACAGCATATACATTACCGGAACCAGGATTAGGGTAATCAGGGTAGAGGCCGAAAGGCCGCTGATGATGCTTACCCCCAGCGGCTTCCAGAGTTCTGAGCCCTCGCCCTGGCTTAAGGCCAGAGGAAGCATGCCGAACAAAGTGGTGATGGTAGTCATCAGCACCGGCCTGAGCCTGTTCTTGCCACCGCTAACAATGGCTTCTTTAAGAGATAATCCCCGGGCGCGCAGGAGATTGATATAATCTACAAGCACAATGGCATTGTTTACCACAATGCCCGAGAGCATCACCAGCCCTAAGAATGCAAGGACACTTAGATTTACCCCGCTAATCAGAAGCCCAAAGGAAACTCCGGTAAAGGCAAAAGGCACGGAAAAGATAACGATGAATGGGTCCACGAAGGATTCAAACTGGCCGGCCATTACCATATAGACCAATAATCCTGCCAGGGCAAAAAGCACAAGCATTTCCCGGAATGCCTTTGCCTGCTCTTCTATGTCGCTTCCTAAATTCACGGTTAAATCCGCGGGTATTTGCGTCTGGCCGATCACCGCCTTGATATCCTTGGTGATATCTCCCAGGGAGCGGCGAAAGACATTGGCCTCCACCTTGATAATCCTCTCCTGATTCTGCCTTTCTATCGCG
>SCPY01000183.1 GCA_004299495.1 bacterium
CTGCGAGGCGTTAAAGAGGGGGATTGATGTGTTTATGGAGAAGCCTCCCAGCCGCGATATTGAGGGGACGGAGAGGATAATGGGAGAATCCGGTAGGGCAGGCAAGATCGCCATGGTAGGATTTCAAAGAAGGTATTCGCCCGTATGCATAAAAGCAAAAGAGCTCATCCAGGGTAATAAGCTGGGCGGTTTAAGGCATATTCAGACTAAGCTTTGCACAGGGAGAATGATTTCCGGCGAGGATTTTATTCTTGAAATAGGCATACATCATTTGGACCTGGCCCGGTTCTTTTTTGGGGAGGTGGATTCCCTGTTCGTTCATTCTTATAGCGGTAGCTGGGGCGAGTCTTATTCGGTAAATCTTAAGTTTAAAAACGGAGCGATTGGCAGCATGATGTTCTCTGACCAGCAATCCTGGCTCTATCATAACGAGCGCGTAGAGATAACCGGCTCGGGTAATTTTATTGAGATTGATAACGCCGCCAGGCTTACCTATTTTGACCAGGGGGCGGATATCCTGGGGGTTGCGGTAAGCAGTCTATTCGGCGGGAGGCGCGGTAAGGTTGTGTGGGAGCCGAATACTGCCTGCCTGACCGCGGAGAATTCGCATTTTTATCAATCCGGGATAATAGGAGAATTGCGCCATTTCTGCGATTGTGTGTTGAACCATAAGAATCCTCAGACTTCCATTGAGGATGCGCATCGCACTATGCTTTTGGCTATGCAGTTAAGAAAAGCTGTTGCCGGGAGTCCGTTAAGTTATTGATGGTATGCCGCGGCACAACCAGTCAGCATAACTACTCTCATCTTAGCATAACTTTAAGCAATATTTAGGGTTGCAAAAAAATTTTTCTATTGACAAAGCGCGGCGATATGATAATATCTGATGTTAATAAAGCTATTGTGAGGCTGATTAAAGCCGGAGCGGGCCGCGTCTGCATAGCTTATGGCGTTTTAACGCGGGAGGAGTCCCTGTAGGCAGATATGAGCAATAGCCGGTACTTGATTACGGTTTACATTCTGAAATATGATAGGTTATGGCAAATGCAGCGAAGATTATTGATGCGATAATCCTAAGATTGAGGCCGAATTCAGTTATTAGAATTCGGCCTTTTTTATTTCTTCAGGGATTTAACCTTAAGAAATACAATATGATATGTATAGCACAAACATACGGTAAGAATAGTTTACAATTAGTATTATGCTGCGTATTTCTCTGTTTATTTGCGAGCGTAATTTTTGCGCAGGATCAGGCTATAAGTGAGGTCCCGGCTAAAGAAGGGCATCCGGTAAATGAGGAGGAGCGATTCGCGGGCAGATTCTTTGATGTCCAGGTACCGCGCTCAAATTATCTCTTCGTAAAAGGTGTATTGACAATATTTGGAACCAGGGGAGGGCCGCAACCGGCTACTCCCGAAGAAGAGGAAATGGCGGTCTGGGATGAGTTGTTGCTTTCTTACGAGGCCTTCAGGAGAGGTATTCAGGTAAATCAGGATGAGGTTAATGCGGAAATCGGCAGGATGTTCCAAGAAGAGAAGGCGGGATTTGACTGGAAAACGGATAAAGATGCTTATGAAAAATGGCTGAAAGAAAAGGCCGGCGTCACTGCCGAACTCTTTGAAAATCAAATTAGGCATCTTCTTCAAATTCAAAATCTTCGCCAGAGAATAATGGATGATATTGTGCCGGATGTTTCTAAAAGAGAGGCATTTCAGGAATTCCTGAATGAACATAATTCGCTCAACGTGGAATTAGCAGAGTTTGGCGAGAAGAAGGCCGCTGAGGAGTTCTATAAAAAGGCGATAAGGGATCCGGGTTTATGGGATGAAGAAAGGGGCAGGCGTCCAAAAGACTTTAAGCAAATAGGATTGGTGTCTTTAGAGTTTCTTATGGACATCTGGAGATTTCCCAAAGACGCAGTGTATGGAATGATGAAAATGAAAAAAAATACTCTGCATCCTCCCGAACCGATTTATAAGGGATACGGAGTTTTTAAAGTTCTTGAGACCAGGCCGGCCAGCGATAAGGATTTTTCCAAGATTAGGGATTCATATTATGAGCAGATCAAAATAAGGAAAAAATATAAGGGATTAGGGGAGTGGTTTGAGAATCTAAAGAAACAGTCGAATATAATTATTTATCCTAAGATATAATGCAAATGGCCAATATCCTGAGAGAAAATTACCTTGATAAGCATGTCCGTTTGTGGTATACTTTTAGTAGAAAATTTGGCAGTGGTTAC
>SCPY01000184.1 GCA_004299495.1 bacterium
AAACTATTTGCCTTGGAAGAGCGCCTTTCCGATATTAAGGTTTCTCATTACGGATACATAAATTATATAAAATACCTGGCCGAGAAACCGGCTAGGGCCTTTTACCTGGCAGCCATAGGCGGATTTATCGGATTAACTTTTGCGGTAAGCTGGCCGTTGGTTGTTAAGGGAGCGGTGGTTGGCCTGCTCATTCCGCTTTTATATAAGGTAACCGAGGAATTCTTTGGCAGGGAGATAAAGCAGAATGTTTTAAAGGCAAGGGAAACCAAACAGTTATTGCAGGGCGATGAAAATCTTAGGGAATTAACGCGCAAGTACGGAGCGGAGTTAGAAAAAGTATCAAAGCGTATAAAAATTGCCTATTATTTACCCAAAGCTATAGCCGTTTTCTTAAGGATAAACCTTCCGGTTCTTTCCGGCATATTTACCTTTGCCCGCTCCAGGCTTGCTATTGCTATTGTTTCGGGAATCGTCAGCCAGGCAGTACTGCCATTATTATTCTTTCCTGAAACTGCCTCAAAGAGTGTATTAGAGTTTGCCGCTTTGGCTTCTTTGCTTATTCCTTACGCGAATGCCTTACATTTACCTCATACCATCTCCGGCTTAATCGGAATAGCGATCTTGGTATTAGGCATTAAGATAACGGGAATAGGTGAATATAGAAACATAGCGCAGGATATATACGCCAAGAAAGAATTAGGCTTAAAGGCATTTACCTTAGACGCGCTAGAGGGCCGGGATGGAGAAGATAAAAGAGAATTGGCTGCTTATTTGCGCGGCAGGCCCGGACAGCGCTATGCTATGACCGGCAGATACTCTGTGCCATTTGCGGCCCAATTAAGATATTATCTGGCATTTGACTTGCTTGCTTTGGGTGTAATTTTGACTTCCTGGCTGTCGCCTGTAGTTTTATTCTTGAATAGGCGTTATTTCGGCAATCCTTATATTGAAGTGTTATATAGAAACGCACGCTTCTACTCAAGTTTCGGCAATATGTCCATCATCGGAGCGGAGATAGGCGCGGTAGTGGATTCAAGCTACGCTTTTTCACAGCATCCCGTTCTAGGATTAATCGGCGAGCCGATATACAGGGCGGTAGAGGCATTGGAATTAAAGGCATTGGGCTGGGGCCATCAGCTGATAGCTGTTACCGAACAGGAATTAGGCTTTTCTTTCTCTCAGGCCTTATATGAAGGGCTGGGCGGAAGCCAGGATATGGGCCGGTGGTGGCAGGAGGAGAGGCGCTTTGAAGGGCTTAGGGCCATGATTTCTCATAAGATGATTGAAGCGCTTTTTGGCCCGGCCAGCGCTGAAGCCGCTATGCCTCCTGAACCGGCTTCTGCATTGCCTCATCTTGTGCCGCCAATTGCCGGAGTTCTGAACGTTCCTGCCGGAGGGGAATATGGCGCTGTAAGGGATAGGAATGGAAACGGTAAACATAACGATGAGCCGGGACATACGGGTGTTGACCTTTTGGGAACAAAGGGGATAACAGAAGTCCGTTCTATTCTGGGGGGAAAGGTAGTGCTTGCCGAAGAGCGAAAGGAAGGTTACGGCAATATTGTTGAGATTGAGCATTCAGGCGCTCAACCTCCTTACAGAACCCGCTACGCTCACCTTGAGCGTATCTATGCGAATAAGGGTGATTCTGTTTTCGCCGGCCAGCCAATTGGCACGGTTGGTAACAGCGGCAATGCCCATCATACAGCCCCGCATCTGCATTTTGAGGTTTTGGTAAATGGCAAGCCGGTTGACCCGGCATCATATCTGTTCTCAGCGGGTCAGCCAGCCGCAAGCCAGTCAGGAGTAACTGAGGATAAAAAAGAAGCTGTAAAAGCCACTGAAGCCGCAAAAACACTCAACGCCGTTTCTCAAAGTATTGATTTACAAAAGCTCAATCCGGACAGGGCAAATGACTTTGCCGGACTGGTGAAAGCCGCAAGGGCCGCTTTCACCGAGGCGAAAGAGCTTGCAAAAAGCGGGTTGGATTATTTTACGTACGCATATCAGGCCGCGAAAGAGGACCTTGAGATTAAGCAAATGTTCCTTCGGTTATCCGATGAGTTAGGCGCAGACCAGAGCAAAGGCCACTTTGCCTGGAACCCCTACTCTAAAGAAACCATCTGGTTTGCGCGCGAACAAGCGGTTTTTGACGGCATAGCGAATAAAGAAATAGTTGCAGAGATAAGCGGCAGGCGTTACACAGGAAAATCCGCGGTAGAGCTGCTTAAGCGCGTTGACGCATACGGAAGAGGCGAATATAAATTCTGGAAGCAGGGCGCTGATGGCGCGGAGCAGGAACTTCATACCTTAAAGCAAGTTGTGGCACAGGGGAAAATTATCTTCTTTAAGTTTAATGATCCTAACGTCTTGGCCCCGGAAAAGCTTAATTCTCTCAGCGAAGCGGAACTGCTTAGCTATTCAGGCGCGTTAAGAATGTATTATACTTCGGATTCGGAGAAGAAAGCAGAGATTAAAACTTTAAAAGACGCGCTTGCCGCTTTTAAGGGCGGCTCGATACAGGAAGTTACCGCAGGGGTGCTCTCCGCGCAAGATGCTCTCGTAGAAGCAAAAGAGGATTATGCCCGCTTGCAAAACTTACTTAAGTTGATTGAGGCTTTAAAGCGCAAGCCGCATCTTCTGGCAAATCCGGATTATGAATCCAAGGGCGCGGTGGATAACCTTAAGCAGTGGCCGGGCGAGGATTTGGTAAAAGCCGTGAAAGAGGGAAAGCTTGAGATTGAATACGCGGATTTCGGAAAGAGGATTGCCCTGGGCAGCGGCTCTCCTGAGCCGGAGATAAGAAAATTCCTCTTTAGCAAGCCCTATAAGGAAGGCGATTTTATTGCGCGCATAGACGGCGAGGAAACGGCCTTTATACAGCAGTTGGAAAACAAAGGACAGGTGGCGCAATTTGACAGGCTTAGCGGAAGGCGCGTATGGCCGCAATATACCAAAGAGGGAATCCTGGCGCATTTTGACGATGGCAAATCTGAGATGCTGGCCGCCGGTGAAATCTCTACCTACGTCTTGCCTAAAGGAGTCAATGCCGCAAAGATTACTCATCTCGGAGAGGCAATCACCAAGGGCGGGCTTGAGCTTGTAAGCGGCGAAAGGGCGGCGTCCATAGAGAAGGATAATGCCCAGAGTTCCTTAGACAGCGCGAAGCGTTTTGAAGCTCTGGCAATGAAGCTGGCCTATGCCACAGTGTTGGATGAGAATGGGCGCATCGTATATTATCTTGCCGGCAAGGAGCTTTTGGATAATGAGGGCAACTTTAAGGATGCCCGCCTGGCTTATAACCGTCAGACAAAGGCCTTCAGGGTTATAGATGATAAAGCAAAGGCGCCTTCGCTCTCAAATCCCGATGAGGAGCTGCTTAGCAATTTAGAAGATGTTTCCAGAGTGGTCAAGGGAAGGGTTATCTATGGAGAAGAGGTGGTGGTTGCCCAGAAAGAGGGAAGCTATCAGTGGTATGCTAAGGCCACAGTTCCCCAAGGCGAACAGTTGGTTCTGGGAAAAGGAAAACTCGTGGGGATTGAGGTTGACACTGAATACCGGATAAATAAGGCCTACCAGACAACGGATGAGTTTGATCAGCAGAAGATTATCCATATGCGCACCCAGGACGGTAAATTCTATACCCAGGTAATCGGCCAGGACGACAATCTGCAGGGCCCGCTGGACAGGATAACCGGCATTTATTCCGAAAGGTTCTATCCTTTACTGGTCAGCCCGGAAGTTATCCTGGAAACCTTAAAAGAGGCAGACGGAGACCTGGATGTAAATAAATATTTTAAAGCTAAAACAGCCGTGCTGGCTGTGGCAAGGGTTGTGGCTACAGTATCGCCTAACCTGTTCCCGCAGCTGCTCACCGCGGGGATGTTCCCGGTAATTACCGGGCCGTTAGGGCTTTTCTCGGCGATAAAGCATTACCTGGCGCTTGATGAATACGGCGCGATTATTAATGACACCGGAGCGGAAGGAATAATCGGATGGAGCGGCATCAATTTCATAAAGTCGCTTCTGGGAATCGGTTTCCTCGGCCATCATCGCATAAGCAACCTTAAGGAGCTTGCCACAGCGATTGAGGCATTGCGGGAGTTAGACAAAGACGCGTCTTTGATGGATAAATACGGCCTGGGACTGATAAACAAGGCAGAAAGCGCCCTGCTTAAAAAGATATTCGGCGCCTCAAAAGGAATGCAATATCTCGTTATTAACGACGGAAAAGACACCGGAGACTTGTTTGTCGCCGGAAGGCTCTCCGCGGAGATGCAGTTAGATAAGCTCTTTGATATGTTTATCGGCGGCATCCACAATCTGAGGGGCGCTCAGGAAGGCTCGGTATACATTCTC
Organism: bacterium; assembly: GCA_004299495.1. Lineage (GTDB taxonomy): Bacteria > Omnitrophota > Gorgyraeia > Gygaellales > UBA12090 > SCPY01. The sequence goes on from SCPY01000184.1 coordinate 4,360, forward strand.
ACCAAAATTCCTATTCCGGGAGCGGAAGGGAAATATTTCACGCTTAGCGAGTCCTGGAGCGGAAACCAATCCTTAGATTGGGCATACCAGAAGGCCGCGCAGGCAAAGGCGTCTCTTAACAGCAACAATCAATTTACCTATGAGGAGAAAATAAGCCTGGATATAGACGGAAAGCCGTCTGAGCTTACGGTTATTCGCGAGGTAACCATAAAGCCGGGAGCAGAATCAGCTCAGAAGACATATGACATTTCCGGACAGCTTGCTCTCAACGCTCCCAAGATGGGAGAGGTTTACCGGCAGGCAGGCGTGATTATCCGCCGCGCGGACGGCACGGAAGAAATAAGAAGCGGCAGAGAAGAGCTGGAAAAGGGAATCCTCAGCTTCAGCGAATTGCTCAAGAGTTATTCATCCGAAGAGTTGCAATTTAACCGCAGGTCTTTTAGCTTCGTTAATCCGCAGACAAAGGATAAAATCTCGTTTATTTTTGGAGAAGGCCGCGCCCTGGAAAGCCTGAAGCTTAAAGAAAAAGAGGCTGTGGAAGCCGTGACTATGCAGGAGCTGTATAAGAATGGTGGGGTAATCTGGTTAGACGCGCAAAGCGGAGAATCCTTTAAGTTTCTTACAAAAGAAGAAGGCAGAATCCGCCTGAAAGAGGCGCTCAAAGAGATTGACGGCCTTGAGCTTATGGAGAAGAAGGCAATCAAAGACAATAAGTATGTGTATAAAACCAGGGTTAAAATAGACGGCCGGGAAAAAGAGGTTATTGAGGTGCTTTTCTTCAGCCGTAAAGACGCGCAAGATTCTCTGCAGAGAGCAGAGATAGACCTGGCCAGGGCGAATTATCAGATTGAACATCTGGAGAGAATAGAGA
>SCPY01000185.1 GCA_004299495.1 bacterium
TCTTTGGCATTCCCGATAACCCGCATGACGCGGTTTTTGCCCGAAAACTAAACGGGCTGAACGCGCTCTATAGAAAAAAAGGCGCGCAAGCGGTTATTGGGGCAATTCTGGATAACCGCCCGCTTAAGGAGCTAAGGCATAAGATTTTTTCCCTTATCAGGACGCAGGATCGCCAGGATGACACCGCGGGATTTGCTGTGGAAAGAAAGTGGGCGGAGGGCCTCAAGGATGAGGTGCTGCGCAGATCGCTTAAGTCCGCCAAGGGCAGGGATATTGCCTTTCTTCAGATGGAGTATGGATTCTCCAAGAAATTCTTAGATGCCTTCCAGGAGCATTTAACCAGTGTCCGCGGTTATTCTGAAGAGGATGCTGTTTTTGCTGCCGGCCAATTAGCCAAGCTTCCGATGGGGGGCGGCCTCGGCACTTTTAAACAGGACTATGTCAGGGGTATATATAGAGTAGCAAAGAAAGCCTGGGGCGAGCTTGAGGCCAGCCGGCGAATAAATGTATTTGCCATTTTATACGCCAAGGACATTAAGGGGCAGGGCCCTATTGATCCTCAAATCGTGAGGATACTTCTTGAGATTTTAGAAAGCCAGAGGATAGCCGCCTACGATGATATAGAGATTGTAGATAAGGGAATAAGGAAAAAGGTGAGCGCGGTGATTTACCGGAATATCCTTTCAGAATTTAATGAATACTGGATATATTCCCCGGAAATATTCCAAGAGGTTTATCCGGGACAGGCCGATGACGATTTCAGGGTGGTGCAGACTATGTTGTACCGGAAGGTGGTGCTGAGGTTTTTGACTGAGTCTGAACGTTTTAAGGAGCCGCGCTTCGTTTTTTCTACCAGCGAGTCAAACACCGCCTTAGCCATTCCATGGGCAGTGGATGACGAATATAAAAACCATCCATCCTTCCGGGACAGTATAGGGCACCAGTACAATCATACCGGTGAGCCGGAAGGCATACCGGATTATCGCAGTTATTTGTTTGAGCAATTAGGGATATCCCGGGAGTTTGCCTTTGTCAAGAACGGCAATATAGACATGAAGAGGTTTATCGCTTCGCTCAATGATTATATCACCGGCTGCTCAACCAGGCAGACAAAGATATTGCGCGAGGGCCTCTTTGATGAATCTGAATACAAGGTCTTGGAAGATGATTTATTCGGTAACACCGAGGGTTCAGACCCCGGGGAATGGCAGGGTGAGAAAATCACGGCGCTTATCCGGAGATATAAGGAAGCCGTCGGAGAATTTAACAAAACCCTATTCTTCCTTAAGTTAAGCGCCGAACCCTCCTTAAAATCCCTGTTTATAAGCGAGCTTTTGGAAATTCAGAAAGAGCAGAAGGAGCGATTTATTGCCGAGCTCTTTAGGGGAACCTTTGGCAATATCAGGGTTACCCGCGAAGAGTTTGAAAAGAGGGGTTACGATATCCTAAAAATGACTTTCTTGGCTTCGGTCAGGAGGTTTGTCCCTTATAAATGCGCCGATGTGGAAATCGATATGTTTTACGATCCGGCCTTGCGGGAACGGATTATCCGCGCAAACGCGCTTATAATTATCGGGGGAAGAGGGTTTTCAAATTTTATGCCTGAGCAACGCAAGAGGATTGAGGATTTATTCGCTCAGGATGAGCGGCTGAAATATCACCTTATCTTTATTGATAATCACAACAAGCATACTTCCCGGATTATCCAGCAGGGCATTGATGTCGGCGTGATGCTTTCCCGCGCGAAAGTAGCGCATACCAAGGACGATAAGGGCGAGGCCAAGCGCGGCCTGCACGGCAGGGAGGCGGGCCCGACCGGTTATAATAAACGCATGCAAAACGCGGGCACTGTCTTGGCGGTTGACGATGGCGCTATCGGGGAAAGGCTAAAACGCATAGAGAAGGATGAATCAGGCAGGATAGTCAAGGGAACGGGTATTTTCGTTGAATATGAGGATTATTCCCGCAAGCATGTCGGCGCGGATGTCGCTCCCAGCCGGGAATCCCTGGTTCGCGGAATAGAGGAATCCAGCGCGTACCATCAGCAGGACAAAGATAATTACGGCAGGCTCGCTTTTAATGCTTTAGAAATGTCTATGACCCAGGGAGACATAGAAAACCAGGCAAAGGGATTCTGGAAGGTTCTTGCTGAAGTGAAAG
>SCPY01000186.1 GCA_004299495.1 bacterium
GCAGGCGGGGTAAATTATTTATTCTTAATTCTTGCAGATACTCGTTTGCCATCTGTATGGTTCTAAGAACAATCCGGAGCCAAATTCACAGGAAGCGGAGGCTAATAGGTGGTCATGAAATCGCGCTCTGTTGGCAGCCGTGACACACAACTACATCTCTCCATGAACACCAGCTATATGTGGCGTTTGGACTTACAGCCACAAAGAACTGATTCGACTTACACCCCGCCAACACCCCTTCCTCGGGCCTACCCTTAATCAAGACAATCAGCTTTGGCCTGGCCCATTTCTTCTTAGGGCCGGCATTAACTTCTCTTTTCATATCGTCACCTCAATTATTAGGCCAGCATATCTTTTCTGCTATGGGCTACTTTACAGAAATAATCCACCGGCTCGTCTAATCTTCCGCTTTCCAGGTGGCTGTGCGCCGGGCACCAAAGACAGAGATTAATAATCGGGCAATTCTGACACTTCTCCAAGAACTCCCTGTTATCTGAATGCCTCTGCCGCACCCTCGGCACAAAATCATCCCAGGCCTCGCCTAAACTTCCTTTTTTCAGGTCATAAATACAATCCTCCTGCCATAAGGAAGAGCAGAGACGGAACAGGCCGTCGTAACTTACAGTAAAACTTCCCTGGCCGGCCCCGCAATGGAAAAGATGGCCGCAAGAGCTATGCTCTCTTTGCGGCATTATAAGCTTGTCGCATCTATCCCTCAAAACCCCTAAGCGCTGGGAATCCGCCCTCTCAATAGCGGTAATTTCTTGGTCAGATAATCTCTCAGATTTTATCTCGGCATTTCTTCTGGTATCCCGGTCAAAACGCAGGTGCAAAAACGGGTCAAAGCGAAAATAATCCTTGGTTTTTTGCCGGCAGAAACGCGCAATCTCAGGCAATTCCCCCACATTGGAGCGCAAGGCCATTGCTTTTAGCCGCACCCTGATTCCGCTATCCAACAAAAGATTTAACCCCCGGATGAAATGATTAAATGAGCCCGGCTTGCGGCTGACCCTTTCGTAGGTTTCTTTAGTTACGCCGTAAACGCTTACCTCAATATCCCGAGGAGGATAGCTTTTAAAAAGCCGGATATGCTTATCGGTAATTAAGCCGGCATTGGTAAAAACTGAAACCAAAAGCCCCCTTTTCTTTAAACCCAGATAAATCTCAAAGAAATCTTTTCTTAGAAGCGGTTCCCCTCCGCTGATAAGGCACCAAAATGCCCCTAAAGAAACTGCCTCATCCGCGATCTTATTTATTTGCCCCGCAGACAGCTCCCTTTGCTGTGCTGCTTTATCTTCCTGGGGTAAATTTATATAGCAATGCCGGCAGTTATTATTACAGCGGGCGGTGATTTCCAGGTCAAAGGAAACCAGGTTCCTTTTTTCTTTCATCCTTTCCCAGAGAGAAAACTCCGGCAGGGAAATCCGCTCGCTGTAAGATTCAGCTTCTGTCTTTTTCAACCAGCATCCTCCTTTTCAAAAGTTCTTTGCTTAATCCCAGCACGTCTTCTTTTATCTCCTCAGGCGCGGCCTCAAACTCTACGCAAAGCCCGGAAATTACATCTTGCAGGGTTTTTCCGCCGTCTAACCTTTCCCAGACGGCCTTTCCGGTCTCGTTGAGGCTGAATATCTCATCCTCCTCCTCGGTAATACCGGAGGCAACCGGAATGATAATGAATTCTCCCTGCACTTCGCGGGCAACCACATCTCCTGATGGCACATAAATACTTTTCAAGCTAACTTTTTTTTCCATAAGTATCCGCCTCCCTTTTTAACCTCTCTTCCAAACCCAGCTTCCTGTAAATTATCTTAACATACACGTAGATAACCAAACAGCTTTTTTTATCTATTTTAAGCGCTGCCGCCTCCCTGCCGTTTACCATGGCCCGGATGAGATAAAAATCCTCTGTTTCAGCCTCCTTGCTAATTTCTATATTTCTCTTGGAAAAAATAACCCTTATTATCCAAGAATAAACTCTCAATTCCTGCAGGCGCATTATTACCATTTTTAGGAAATCCCTGCCGCAGATAATTAAACCGGACAAAAAATAAAAATACCCATGCAGCCATCTTCCTTTTATGGGAATTATCCGCTTTCCCCTTCTTAAGGCAATAGCTACTCCCAGAACCTCCTCTTCCCCTATATCCTTGTCTAAGCTTAAACAATTATCTCCCTTGGTGGTGAAATAGCCTTTACTGAATTTCACTAAGCGATGCAGGGTCTTGGTTTGGGCATCGCTGGCAAAACAAACCACTTCGCCCCTGCGCGGCTGCCTCTGTTTAATGATAACCAGATCGCCATCCTGAATATTAGGGTGCATGCTCCATCCCCAGGCCCTGATTGCGGATAAACCCTGCTTGCTGGCGTTGCTTAAGTCAAGATTGACTCTTTTTTTTAGGCGATTATTCCTCAGCAAGGCCTGCCAAGAGCAAAAAAGGATATAAATAAACCGCAGGGCGTAGAGCCGCTTTGTCCTGCCTTTATAGGGCATCAATCCGTGAAACTTGGCAAATTGCTCCAAAGGAATATTAAGGATATATTTCACCGGTTCACTATAGGTGTCATAGAGCAGAAAATGGCTTTTGAGATAATTTTCCTTTATTTTATCACCGAGCTGAAGAGAAGCCAGGTTATGGGCAATAAACCTTTCCATAATCGCCCTCTTGCTTTTGGATAGAGGAAGCATTTTAAGGCCATAATCAAAAAGCCCTGAGTTTAAACATAATTTTCCCTGCAGGAGCAGAAACCCCACGCAGGAATACAGGCCGTACCGCCTGCAAGCGGATAAAAAATAATCCCAGTCAAAATCCGCAGAGTGTTTCTTAAAAAGAAAGGCAATATCCAGAATATACTTCAGGCAAAACTCTTTGCCAAACCTTCTTTGATGTAAGGCCAGGCTAAACAGGGTATCTTCCGCAGAAAGCACCGTCATCCGGCCAAATCCTGCGTCCATATCCTTTAGCCTCTGCCAGCTTTCGGATAGAATAGGCCGGCCATTCCTTTTAAAATCCAGGGACCAATGCGCCTCAAGGATATTTCCTGTTTTGCCTTCTTCCTGTTTAACAAATGTCACATGGCATTGTTCATTGCGCCAGTAGGACTCTTTAAGCCCGAGCAATTCTTTTTTATAACCGATTCGCTTAAGAACCCCGGCTCCTTTTTCATAATCCTCCTCTTTCAGGAGAATATCCATATCTGCCATCGGCCGGACAGGAAGATGTTCGTAAAACTGGGCAATCAGGCCAAGGCCTTTAAGCGCCGCCAATCCTATCCCTTCATTCTCAAAGGCCTGTTTTACCAACTGGAACTGTTTAAGTTTCTGAAGGTTATCCCTAAGCGTCCAATAAAAAGTTTTTGACAAAAGTCCGGCGAACTCTTGAGGCAGAAAATGAATACCGTCCTTAAGGACAGCGTAAAATAACGCGGCTATTTCATGATAGCCCAACAAATCCTTAAGCCTTAGCCAATCAATATCTCCGTTTAACAAAAGCCGATTAATTTCCGCGCCATAATTCTGTCCGGATGCCTGCTTCATCGCCAAATGAATAATCTTTGCTTCCACGCTAAGATTATTCATCTTGAGTATTTCTCATCTAAACCTACAAAACCGCATAATAGGCAAAAGAACATATAGGGATTATGCCAATAAAATAACTCGTAGGCGCCCATATTCATTAGAAGGCCTGCCAGTGCCGACATAGATATAATCAAGAAATGCCGTTTATCATTATTTTCTGTTTCTCTGATTCTTTGGAATCCTCTTTTGAAAATCAGGGATATAAAAATCAGGAAACCCAGCGCCCCCGTTATGCCGGCCTCTGCCAGAAATGTAAGATACATATTGTCGGGTATCATAAATTCATTTAGCACTTTCCCCCTATCCTTCTCAGGGCAATACTCATTAAATCTTAGCCTAAAATGGTTAAAGCCAATCCCGAAGAAAGGATAATCCTTTAATATCTTCGCAGTCATTTTAACCCTGCTTAACCGGTATTCCGAAACAATGCTATCGTAGCTTCCTGATATTAATCTTTCAAATCCAAAACGATTGAGGTTAGCATCAGCCAAGAACGAACAAATTGACACTAATGCGATTAAACAAGTCAGAAATAAGAAAATAAGCCTTCTCTTTTGCCTTTTCCATAAGTAAAACAATGATAGGGCGATAAGCCCAAGAAAAACTCCCCGCGAAGCGGTCAAGAAGATAATAACCAGGCATAATAATGAAGAAAAGATACCCAACAGCCGTAAATATAACGGCTTGCTCCTAAACAAAAAAAGGCCAAAAGGCAGACAGCCAAGAACGTAAGATCCGAGAATTACGGGATTAAATTGCGTAGACATCGGGCGGGGCTGATACTTCACGTATCTCTCATAAAAAGGATTGGCTATAAATATTTCATAAAGTATATTCCTTCCTAAATAAAATTCCAGAATTCCAATAATTGCCGTCACGACAGCACAAACACAGATCCACAAGGCAATCCGGCCCTTATTTTTCTCTTCTGACATCAGGGCTTTACCGATATAAAAAAGAAAAAAAAGATTAAAGGCAAGGCTAAAATAAGTTTCCCGTGCCAATTTTTTGTCTTGGACAGCGACCACTCCGGATGACAGACATGCCAAAAAAAACCACAACGGCCAATCTTGAAAATGGAAAAAATTCCTGGCACTTCCCCTCTTAAAAAATAGAAACAAAAAGAAAAGGCATAAAAAAACCCTGGTATAAATAACGTACTGCCCTTGTATTGGCTCAGGGAAAAAAGAAATCCAGGAAAAAAGAATGATAAAGAATGCGATCAAAGAGGAACTTCTCTGGCTGAATTTTAGGATATTTACCTTCAATATTTTAAAAGGCCTTGCAGCTTTTTCTTTTTTCCAACATTCTTTTTAAGGCCCGCCTTGCATTTATTATTGCGCCTATAGCTCCGGGGTTAGTGAAAAACAAGAAAATAAATCTCGGGATGTCATATACCAGAAAATAAAATATAAAATGGGGTTCTATCTCTATATTTTTTAATATTAAAAAATACCTGTTTCTAAAGGCATAGTGTTGCCTGTATTTACGGCTCATCCCTGAGCCGTTTCTCTTATGATAGCAAACGGCATTTGGCAAATACAGGCACTTCCAGCTTTTTTTTCTTGCCCTTAACGCGATGTCAAAGTCCTCTATAAGATAGAAAAAATCCCGGTCAAAGTATTCTCCATCTATATTTACGTCATCCAGCATATCGCGCCTGTAAATAGCCGCGGCGGCGCATGGCCCTAATATATCGGTATGATTATCGTATTGGCCGCTGTCTTTTTCTCCGCTGCCGCGGTCAAAGAATCTAAAGAACCCTGACAATACCAGGCCGGTTGAATCTATCAACCTTTCTGAATCAGCCCTTAAAATTTTGGCGCCGAGCATTCCCACATCATTACCAAGCCTATCAATACTGCTATTCACTTCTGATAAGAAATTATTTTCCAATACGACATCAGGGTTCAGGGTGAGTATATATTCCCCGGAACTTACAGCTATGCCAGTATTAACGCCTTCGGAAAACCCATAATTCTTATCGTTATTCTTTATCCGGACCATCCCCTTATATTCTTCTACTATCTCGCGGGTTCTGTCATGCGAGGCATTGTCAATTACTAATATCTCGTAACTGCCAAAATCCTGCTTAAATATAGAATCAAGGCATTGCCTTATATCCCTTTCGGAATTATACGTAACTATCAGTATGGAAAACCTAATCACGGATTAATAAATTCTTATAGAATGCGTCCATATCTGAAAAAATGCGTTCCCATCTGTATCTTTTTTCTGCCTCAGCCCTACCAATGTCCCCCATGTTTTCACGCAAAGCATTATCACCCAACACTTCCAGCGTTTTATCGGCGAATTCTTCCGGGCTGGCAGCTATTTTCACCGCCCTTAGCACATCGCCTTCATAGCCTTCTACGCCTATAGTTGTAGAAACAACCGGTTTGCCCATTGCTAATGCTTCCAATAGCTTCCCCTTCATTCCTCCCCCCACCCTGGCAGGTATGATAAAAACTTTTGCCCTATTGAGATACTCCCTGATATCTTTTACCCTGCCAACCACTTCAATGCCGCTAACCTCCTCTAAAAAACCCATCCTCTCTTTTGAATTGACGCCTGCAATCTTCATATTTGTTTCCGGCCTTTTTTTCTTTATTAAAGGCCAGATATATTTTGAGAAATAAAGCATGGTATCTTCATTCTGAAAATTATCAAAATTCCCGGTGTAGAGCAAATCAATATCTTTGTTATTATTTTTGCCCGGATTAAAATATTCCGTGTCTACGCCCATCGGCGAAACAAATGAATGGCGTATGCTTGCGCGGTCAGATTCGTAGCTGCTTACAAAGATTACTTTGTCAAACTCACTAAAAATTTTCATCTCATATCTTAAAAGGCGGCTGTATCTGAGTAAAAGCCCTAGCTTTCTAAAGAAATTATTTTCTATTTCCGCTTCCTTTCTTAGGCACATAAACCCTAACTGATGCTCGGTAAGAATACACTTGGCTTTTGTTCTTAGCTCGATGCGGTATCGAGCCATTGGCAGATACTCAAATTGAACTAAATCAAGATCGGAGACGCTTGTTTTCTCGCGGATTAATAATTCCATCTCGCGAGAACGGTAATTTTTTACAAAACCGGGGCTAATTAAAGAATAGCTTCTCGATCTTTTCTCCTCAATGCTTACCGTGTTAATCTCTCTGCAATACGGCTTTAAGTCCGCTACGCTCTTTTCTTCCCAATCTCTAAGAAAAGAAATTAATCTGATATTATATTTAGCGGATAAATGTTTTATCTGCTCAAACATTCTGTTGCCGCCGCCATGGATATTCTTTAATGGTAAATATAAGGTTATGTATAAAATGTTTGGCTTAGGCATTCATTTTCATACGTATTTTAAGATTTTCACGGTCAACAACCAGATTTTATTGCATTGCTTAGAATGCATTTTAATTCCATGGAAATCTTTTCCCAGTCATAAATTTCTCCTGCCAGCTTCCTGGCATTTCTTCCCATGCTCTTTCGCAAATCCGCATTATCCAAAAGTAACTTTATTTTATCTGCAAATTCATCTTCCCTGCAGGCTATAAAATCTTTAAAGTTTACTCCGTCTATCCCCCTTATTCCCATCCAAGTTGCAATAACCGGAAGGCCGAAAGAAAAATAATCTAACACTTTCATATTTGTGCCTGATCCGCTAAACATCGGGTTTATGCCTATATCTGCGGCCGCAAGCCAATCGTACAACTCAATATCATTAACCCTGCCTACCATCCTTACGTTCTTTGGGGCACTAATATTCCTGAAATATTCGCTCACCCCGCCCAACAAAACAATATTGGATTCCGGCAACCTTAGAGCAACCTCATTAATTATAAATTGAGCAGCTTCAGCATTAGGCTTATAGCGCGTTCCTATAAAAAGCAAAACGGGATTATCATCGCTTATGTTCAATCTTATCCTGGCTTCTTTTCTTTTTTCATAAGAAGGGACGCCTTTTACGCTTACGCCATTTGGCACAATAAATATCTTTTTTCTTTCCACCCCATAGAGTTTTACAAATAATTCTTTATCTGTTTCTGAAGCAGCTATTATTATATCTGCTTTCCTGCAGGCATCCCTCTCAATCAATCTTACAAAAAAAGATATTATGCCCTTACACCATCTGCCTTTTAATATTTCCCTAATTAAGATATATTCGCAATTGTGCGCATCGTAAATAAATACCTGTCCCCTTTTTATCCTAAAACACACAGATGTCCATGGATGCGAAGCTATCAATATATCGGCCTTGTTCTTATTAAGTTCGCGCTTAAGCCCTTTATCCAAAATAATGCATATATGTATAAAAATATCAAACGCCGTATTCTTTAGAAACTTTAGCTCAAAATATCTGAATAGATAATATATTTTTGTAATAGGCCGAATAACTTCGCGGAAATTATCTCTAATTCTTCTGTTAAAATATATTTTCCCTAAGCCGCAATCTATGCCGATATACGTTACGTCAAAATTATCACCCAGATTAGAATATAAATTCCATATTCTCTTTGGCCCTCCCCAGAGAGGAGGATATAGCGGGGCCGTATCCGCAACCAGCAATCTAATGATTCCCATTGTTCTTAAATGTATCGGCAAAGTCAAATGCCCTTTTCATACATTCATCTATATCCATATACATAAATTCTCCGCATCGTCCAAGAGTTACAAGAGACCTATATCTGCTTAGATAACTGATAACCGAGGACAGATGGCCCGCATAACCTCTGCGATATATGGGATACGCGTACTGCGCCTTGATTAGGAATAGTTTTTTTACTTCTCCAGAGCTTATAAAACCGTCCCGGGAAAGGCTTGGGATACACATCCTAAACAACTCCTCTTTACTCGCCTTCCAGAGGACGCTACCTTGCAGGCAGGGTATCTCAACCGCAATGATATTTTCTCCCGGAAGACTGGTAGACGGGCTGAATTCATTCATCTCAAATATGCGGTTAAAGGGTCGGTCCAGTATATAGGCATATCCGCAGTTAAGAATTTTCTGCTTTTGCGTAAGCATACCCAGCACAATTAACGGCCTATACTCTAATTTATTCGCGGACAACTTAATTTCCGAAGATACGGATGGGCTAAGCATATTAACTAACGAAGATAATGGCACTGTCGAAATAACATAATCTCCTTCCATCTCCTCTCGCTGGCCATTTCGCTGATAAGTGATGCGCATCTTTCCGCTTGAAAGCTCAACAACTCCGGTGACTTCGCATCCAAGATGAATACGCCCTTGGTTATTCTCAATCCTCTTAGCTATCTGTTCGGAAATCTCTGAAAATCCGGTATCTGGATAATAAGTCGGGCGCATCTCGCGTTCAATCAAAGATTCGCCCCCGCTGCCGGTTTTTTGGCGCAGCAATAATCTCAATGTATTTAAAAAACTCATACGGGTATTCGTGGGGATTGATCTGGAGGAGAGCTCCGAGCAGGGTATTTTCCAAAACTGCTCAGTATAAGGCTTGAAAAATGAACGATATAGGTATTCCCCGAAGCTTGAAATCGCCCAATCTTCCACTGTCTGGTTTTCTTGGCTCCTAAGGCCGCGATTATAACGGAAGATTTTACCTTTTAAAAAGCTGCAGGCCGCTTTCACTCCGGAGCGTAATCCCATCCGCAAAAGCACGCCTTGCGCCGTTAACGGATAATCAATATATTTTCCCTTGTAATAAAATTTTACTTTTCTTGGGAGATGCTTCAGATTGTCCTTAAACAATCTGCATACAGTATTAACGATCTGCTGGTCATCAGAAAAAAAAGAATGGGGCCCGACGTCTAAGCAGTAATGCCCTTCGCGCCTGGTTCCGGCTAAACCGCCTACAGACGGTCCGGATTCAAAAATATCCACCTTGGCGCCGATGTCGCTCAGGCGCCAAGCTGCGCTTAGCCCGGAAATACCCGCGCCCAAAATAATCACATGCCTTGCCATCAATACCTTATCTTTGTAGTCCTCATAATTTCTTCAAACACCTCGTCCTCCTTTTTCCCGTCTTCCTTGAGACGGTCGCTGACACATTCAAAATATCTGGCAGCAGCTAAGGCCTTAGCTGCTTCATCGTTTAAATCAATTTCAATCAACGCGCGCATCCACCTTTCGCTCACATTATACTTAACGAATAATGTCGCAAGCTTACAGATATTTCTTAGTTGTTTTATTGTCTTTTCAGGAAAAGCAATGCCGGTAATGCCGCTATTGGTATCTCCGCCACATTCCGCGTTTCTCAAGAATCCTTTTTCTTCGCATAACCTTTCCATCGCCGTACCAGGATAAATCATTAAAGGGTAACAAGAGCATATGCTGCCTTTTCCGATCCGCTGCAATCCCTTTATAGTCTCGAGCGCATCTTCTACCGGGTCGTCAACCGGAAGCCCGACAATACATTGCAAATTAACGGCATAACCGAAAGATCTCAACCTATCATATGCCGCTTTCATTTTTACCTCATTATCCCAGGAACGATTAAACAGTCTTAATGATTCGGGGCGTATGGCCTGTATTCCTACCCCCATGCAATTAACTATCTTGCGCAGCTTAGCCAAGGCGTTATCTGAGGCTTTCAAAGCATTTTGGGAAGTTGTAGAAGCATATATAGGCAGGCCTATTTCTTTCTCCCAAATATCTACGAACTCCGGGATCCATGTCTCAATATCTGTATTAAATAATATATCGTCGTCAACCCATTCAATTTCAATGGTATTATGATTAAGGAGCTCTTTTGCCTCGGCAATAATCGCAGAAAGAGGCCTTCTGGAGAGATAATACCTTCGATGCGCATCCATCCCGAAAATTCCGCCCATATTGCCTGAAGATGAACTACAATAGGAACAATTCCAAGGACAACCGAGCATAGAGAGCATAATCTTGCGGTAACGACTTGCCATTCTCGGGATATCCCTATAATATTCCGCTCTGGCCGGCATTGCCAAATCATCGGGATTTGTCAGCGCAGTCCGGATTATACCCTTCTCTTTCTTAAGAATCTTCTCAATTGAGCCATTCACAGGTCCAACAACAACTATATCAATGCCCTCTGTATCGCATATTGAGGGAGAAGACATCGCATGGTGGCCGCCAAAAACTGATACGACTTCCGTGATATCGCTCTTTATCTGCCGGCTGATACGTAATGCCTTGGGGAAAAAGGTAGTCATGGGTGAAAAAAATATAAAATCAGGCTTCCATCCGCATGTCCGCCTGATTACATCATCTTCTTCGGCGTCAAAAAACCTAATCTCCTGGCCGTAGCGCAACAATTCACCTCCGACAATGAGAAGTCCGTAGCTTTCTTCATTACCAAAGGCGATTAAAGCGATTTTCATTTTGCCTTATTTTTTATCCATACGTCATCTGTAGCTTACAACCGTATCAATGATATGGGATACCTCTTTATGCGTAAGCCACCATCCAACCGGAATACATACTTGCCTGGACACAAATTCGTCGACTCCGGGAAGATCGGAAAGAAAATCTTTAAATATGGCATGCTTATCATTTCTTGCGTGGACTTGAGATGCAACTATTTTAGCTTTTTTCATCAAATCCCTAAAAACAGACAGCCTCTTAACGCGCAATGTATAAAGCCAATAGCTGCTTTGCCTATCTTTTTCATGGCGCAGAGGAGATGCATTAACTAAGAATGAAAATGCGTTATTATATTGCGCGGCGTTACGGCAGTTTTTCGCGAGATTATCCCTGACATATTTTAGCTGTTCAATGCCAATCGTAGCAGCTACATCATTCATATGGAATTTGTATCCGGATTCTGTTATGTCAGATTCACAGCGAAAATCTCTGCGGTTTTTCTTCCGGTCAATACCATACCATCTAAGCAGCCTGCCCCGTTCGTAATCATTTCTGGACTTACATACCAATGAGCCACCATCAATAGTAGTTATTTCCTTGATAGCCTGGAAGGAAAAACAGGTAAAATCAGAGATTGAACCGATTGGTTTTCCATGATATGTTGCGCCGAAGGCGTGGCAGGCATCTTCAATAAGCTTAACGCCGTACCCTGACGCAATGGCGTTAAGCTCTTTCAGATCGCAAGGAT